>DLBH01000016.1:20967-33350 GCA_002494165.1 Lachnospiraceae bacterium UBA7026
GCTCGTGGCCAGGCAAGATCTGTGCCCCACGGTCAGGCAAAATCTATGGCCCGCAGTGGGACTGGAACCGGTTCTCGGCCGGGAGCTATGAATGTGGGATTGTGAGAAAAAGGGTTAGATTCATAAAGGGGTGTTTAAAATGAAAACAATGAAAGTAACAGATGCGGTGGGCCAGGTCCTCTGCCATGACATCACCCAGATTATCGTTGGGGAGAAAAAGGGGCCGGTCTTTCGCAAGGGCCATATTATCCGGGAAGAAGATATCCCGGTCCTGCTCTCTGTGGGCAAGGAGAATGTCTATGTCTGGGAGCGCAATGAGAAGATGCTCCATGAAAATGAGGCGGCAGAGATCCTAAGACAGATCTGTCAGGGGCCGGGCATGCATCCCACAGAGGTTAAGGAAGGAAAGATTGAGCTGATCGCCGACAGGGACGGCCTTTTTAAGATCCGCAGGGATGGCCTGAGGGCCGTCAATGGTCTTGGAGAAATGATGATTGCCAGCCGGCATGGGGATTTTCCCGTCCGTAAAGGTGACAAGCTGGCCGGTACCAGGATTATTCCCCTGGTGATTGAAAAGGACAAGATGGAAAGGGCTAAGGAGGCCGCGGGAAGAGATCCCCTCTTTGCCGTCCTGCCCTTCCTGAAAAAGAAGGCCGGTATCGTGACCACCGGCAGTGAGGTCTATCACGGCAGGATCCAGGATACATTTACTCCTATTCTGGAAAGAAAACTGGCCGCTTACGGGGTGGAGGTCATAGACCATGCCATCTGTGATGACAACCATGAGATGATTACGGAAGCTATCCTAAGTCAGATAGATAAGGGGGCCGAGCTGGTGCTCTGCACCGGTGGTATGAGTGTGGACCCCGATGACCGCACGCCTTTGGCCATAAAAAATACCGGGGCCAGGATCGTATCCTACGGGGCTCCGGTCCTGCCGGGAGCCATGTTCCTTTTAAGCTACTATAAAGAGACCGTGCCTGTGGCCGGCCTGCCCGGCTGTGTCATGTATGCGGGAAGAACCATATTTGACCTGGTCCTGCCCCGTCTCCTGGCTGGGGATATGATTGACGCCAGGGACCTGGCAGACCTGGGAGAGGGCGGGCTTTGTCTCAACTGTCCCGTCTGTACCTATCCCAACTGCGGTTTTGGAAAGTAGGTGATCCTGTGGATTTTACACATTTCGACGCTGAGGGCAATGCCTGGATGGTGGATATTTCCGGGAAGGATGTGACCCGGCGGGAGGCCACGGCCTGTGGCCGTATCACCATGTCTGAGGAGTGCTATGGGAAGGTGAAGGCCGGCCAGATGAAGAAGGGGGATGTTCTGGGCGTTGCCCGGATTGCCGGTATCATGGGGGCTAAGAAGACCTCTGACCTGATTCCTCTCTGCCATAACCTGAACCTGACCGGTCTGGAGGTCTGGTTTGAGCTGGAGGAAGAGGCCTGTGCCATCAAGGCCTTCTGTAAAGCAAAAACTACCGGAAAAACCGGGGTGGAGATGGAGGCCCTGACCGGGGTCCAGGTGGCCCTACTGACAATCTATGATATGTGCAAGGCTGTGGATAAACGGATGGTAATGAAAGATGTCCGTCTCCTGCAGAAATCCGGAGGAAAGAGTGGTGATTTCCATGCTTGACAGCAGGGGAAGAGAGATTAATTATATGAGGGTTTCGGTCACGGACAAATGTAACCTGCGCTGCCGCTACTGTATGCCGGATGGAGTTGAAATTGTTCCTATGTCCGACCTGCTGACCTTTGAAGAGATTACTGCCGTCTGCCGGCAGGCTTCCCTGCTGGGGATCGACCGGATTAAGATTACCGGCGGCGAGCCCCTGGTTCGCAAAGGGGTCGTGGACCTGGTGGCCATGATCCGGGCCCTGCCGGGCATCCGGCAAATTACCATGACCAGTAACGGGGTCCTGCTTGCCGACTACCTGCCGGGCCTGTTGGAAGCCGGCCTGAACGGAATAAATATCAGCCTGGACAGCCTGGACAGGGATAGCTATAAAAGCATCACTGGCAGGGACCAGCTGGACCGGGTTCTGGCCGGTCTGGAAGCAGCCCTGGCCTCCGGAATCCGGGTGAAGATAAATAGTGTTTTGATGAAGGGGACCAATGACCAGGAGTGGTCTGACCTGGTGGATCTGGCCCGGACAAGGCCTTTGGATATCCGCTTTATTGAGATGATGCCCATCGGGTCGGGAAAAGAATACCAGGGAGTGTCTAACGAAGATTTGCTGGGTCTGATGAGATGCCGCTTTCCGGACCTCAGGGAGGATCACCGGGTTCATGGCAACGGGCCGGCAGTCTACTACCAGGTTCCTGGCTGGCAGGGCAGTATAGGCCTGATCAGCCCTGTTCACGGCAAGTTCTGTTCCGGCTGCAACCGGATCCGTATGTCGGCCATGGGGGACCTCAAGCCCTGCCTCTGCTATGAGGCAGTGGCTAATGTCCGTGACTTGCTTCGCAGCCAGGGAGAGGAAGCCGTGGGCCAGATCTTGAAGCAGGTGATTTTTGACAAACCGGAGGCCCATTGCTTCAGCAGGCTGGAAGATATTACAGAAGACAAGCAGATGATTGCCATCGGCGGATAAAAAGTATCAGTGAAACCGGGAAAAGATGCTTGTATTTGGATAAAAAGTACATAGAAGGCCTGGAAAAGATACCCGTCTTTGTAGAAAGAGTATGGGGAAGCAGGGAAAAGATTGTTGCTTGATGAAGGTTATTAGTAAGCTGGGCAAAAGAGTGCTGCCTGTGTATAAAAAGTATCAGAAAGCCAGGCAAAAGAGTGCTGCCTGTGTATAAAAAGTATCAGAAAGCCAGACAAAAGAATACTTTCTATGGATAAAGACGATAGGGAAGCCAGGCAAAAGAAAGCTGCCTGTGGATAAAAAGTATTAGGAAGACAGACAAAAGCTTGCTGCCAGATGAAAAATATAAAGAAGACAGTCAAAAGATTACTATTGGATATAGAGTATAAAGGGGAGATATTGTGAGTGATAATAAGAACAAAACAGACGCTGCCATGGAGTCTGTGCAGGAAATGGAAATAAAAAGTGAAAATGCCTCTGTAGACCAGCCTGTGACCGGCATCCTGCGGGGCATCTGTATCAGTGAGAAAAAGGGAACCAGGAAGCAGGAGGTGGCCGAGGCCCAGCTCAAGGAAGACTGGGGTCTGGTGGGCGATGCCCATGCCGGCCACTGGCACCGTCAGGTGAGCCTGCTTTCCCTGGATAAGATCAATGCCTTCCGGGAAAAGGGTGCCCAAGTGGTCTTTGGTGACTTCGGGGAGAATCTTATCGTGGAAGGATTTGACTTCAGGGCCCTGCCGGTGGGAACCCGCTTCCGGATCGGGGATGCCTTACTGGAAATGAGTCAGATTGGAAAGAATTGTCACAGCCACTGTGCTATCTATCAGACTATGGGCGACTGTATCATGCCCAGAGAGGGTGTCTTTGCCGTAGTCAAAGAGCCTGGGACCATCCGGCTGGGAGACAAGGTGGAATGTCTGGGGACCGACCCGGACCGGGCCCTGACAGCGGCGGTCATTACTCTCAGTGATAAAGGCTTCCGGGGCGAGCGGGAGGACAAGAGTGGTCCTGCCATCGTGGAGATTCTTGAGGCAAATGGATATAGAATTATTGAGACTGTTCTCCTGCCTGACAACCAGGTCAGGATTGAAAAGGAACTGATCCGCCTGTCCGACCAGAGGCAGGTCAACCTGATCGTGACCACCGGTGGAACCGGCTTTGCCCCCACGGATGTGACTCCCGAGGCGACCATGAAGGTGGCCACCAGGAATGCGCCGGGTATCGCCGAGGCTATCCGGGCCGGGTCACTGGAGATTACCAGGAGAGCCATGCTGTCCAGGGAGGCTTCAGTGATCCGCAACCAGACATTGATCGTTAACCTGCCCGGCAGTCCCAAAGCCGTTAAGGAAAGCCTGGGCTTTGTGGTGGACCAGTTAGATCATGGAATCCGCATTCTCACTGGCCGGGCCGGTGAGTGTGCAAGAAAGTAAGGGGGTATGCTTATGCTGGAACTGGAGAAAGCCATAGAGGTTCTGCAGGAGGCGGCGGGGCCGGTAAAAGAGACAGAGCTGCTTCCTCTGGCAGAGGCTGCCGGCAGGGTACTGGCAGAGGATATCAGGGCGGCCTATGACCAGCCTCCCTTTGACCGGTCACCCCTGGACGGTTATGCGGTGAGGGGGGAAGATACCCTGTCCGCCTCAGACCAGCAGCCGGTAAGCCTGCAGGTTCTTGGGAAGATCTATGCCGGTCAGGTTTTTACTGGTACCGTAGACAAGGGGCAATGTGTCAGATTGATGACCGGTTCGCCCATCCCGGAGGGAGCCGACGCGGTAGTCCGCCAGGAGGATACGGACTTTAAGCCCGGCCAGGACCAGGCCGGACAGGTCAACATTTTCAAGGGAGTCGCCCCCTGGCAGAATTATGTATATGCGGGGGAGGACTACCATAAAGGGGACCTGCTCCTGGAAAAAGGAACTGTGCTAAAAGGCATGCAGCTGGGGATCATCGCCGGGTCCGGCCGGGACCAGGTTGAGGTCTATCGGCAGCCGGTCATTACCGTCATCTCCACTGGGGATGAGGTGGTGGCACCGGGAGGACCCCTGGAAGCGGGCAAGATCTACGATGCCAACCGCTTTACGGTCCTGGGCCGGCTGGCCGATCTTGGTTTCCGTAAGCTGGAGTCCTGTCATTGCCAGGACGATCCGGAGATTATGGAGGACAGGATCAGGGAGGCCGCTAAGAGGAGCGATCTGATTATCACCACCGGCGGCGTCTCCGTCGGAGAGAAAGATATCATGCACCAGGTGATGGCCGACCTTCATGGAGACAAACTCTTCTGGAGGGTGAGCCTGAAACCGGGAGCTCCCACCCTGGCCTTCCTGACCGGGGAAAGGTCTGTGCCGGTAATCTGTTTGACCGGCAACCCCTACGGTGTGGCCGTCAATTTTGAATTGCTGGTCCGGCCGGTGCTGGAGAAAATGTCCGGGAATCCGGCGGTAAGAAGTAAGACCCGCCAGTGCCGGCTGGTCAACGATTCACCAAAGCGGGGCGGGGTCCGGCGTTTTATGCGGGGGTCCTATGATGAGGAAGAAGGCCAGGTAAGGATTCTTACCGGCAGTCACGCCTCCGGCACTCTGTCCTCCATGGCAGCCAGCAACTGCCTGGTGGAGATTCCGGGAAATGGCAGCGGCAGGGCCGGGGACAAGGTCAGGGTCTACCTTCTGTAGGGAGGCCGGAAGCCGCAAAGGATATTTTGATTGAATGAACGGAAACGGAAGAACATAGTTTGATTCAATGAACGGTAACTGGAAAATGCATTTTTTAGAAAAGAATTAAATTTGGAACTGGCAGCCTTGATTGAAGAAAGCAATCTGGGAAAATGCGGCTGAAAAAAGAAAGGAGAAGGGACTATGAGGAAAGCAGGAAAGAAATTGATGGCCTTATTGATGGCAGGAACACTTTTATTGGGACTGGCAGCCTGTGGAAGCGCCGGGGGATCCGGCCAGGATGCTGATTCCGGCACTCAGGCCGGAGCAGAAGCAGGCACTCAGACGGCGGCAGCGGATGGTCAGACGGAGATCCAGGTCTTTATCGCGGCCAGCCTCAGCACCGTCATGGATGAGATTGCGGCAGAATATAACAAGACCCATCCTGATGTGAAGATTACCTATAATGCCGACAGCTCCGGAACCCTCATGACCCAGATTGAGGAAGGCTATGCCTGTGACGTCTTTTTCTCCGCGGCCCAGAAGCAGATGGACCAGCTGGAGGGAGAAGGCTTTGTGGTGGAAGGGACCAGGGCCAACGTGCTCAATAACCAGCTGGTAGTCCTGACCCACAAGGACAGCGGGACCAAGGTGACCGGCCTGGCCAGCCTGGGGGACGCCAAGTCCCTGGCCCTGGCCGACGGCAGTGTTCCCGTGGGAAAATATACCAGGCAGGCCCTCATGAACATGGGCATTCTCAAAAAGGTGGACGATCCCTCCCTGATCACAACCCAGGAGGTATCTGAGGCCCTGGGCGGTGTGGAGATCAGCGAGCAAGGCAATGTCAGCAAGGTCCTGCTGGCAGTGACGGAAGGTTCCTGTGAAGTGGGTACTACCTACTATTCTGATACTTACGGTTATGAGGACCAGGTGGAGATTTTGGAGACCGTGGGCTATGACCTGAGCGGGGATATCATCTACCCTATCGCCCAGATTAACAATGAGGAAGCTGACGATACCGCCAGGGCAGCCGCCAGAGAATTCGTAGAATATGTGGCTTCCGATGAAGCCAAGGCCATATTTGACAAATATTATTTTGATACTAATCTGGAGTAGGAGGCCTGCGGCAGCGCTGGAGATCCGGCTGGAATAGTAATTACAGATGAGAACCGGGATAGCAGGCTGTTAATATAATTTCAGATAAAAGCTGGTAAGCCGGGTTGGAGATTGTGATTACAGAGGAAAACTGGAAACCCGGACTGAGAAAGAGACCCTGAATTGATAGGATGAGGAGAGAAAATGATGGAGACCTTGACAGACATTTTAAAATCCCTGGACTGGAGCCCCCTCTTTATTTCCCTGAAGACCGGCCTTGTGGCAACCCTGCTCTGCTTTATCTTCGGAATCCTGACGGCGGGCTGGGTCATGGGGAGAAAAAGTGGAGTAAGGGCAGTGGTGGATTCCATCCTGACCCTGCCCATGGTCCTGCCGCCTACGGCCTCCGGCTTCTTTTTGCTGCTCTTGTTCAGCAAGCGCCGGCCTCTGGGTATGTATATGTATGATCATTTTGACATCAAGGTGGTCCAGTCCTGGGCCGGCTGTGTCATAGCAGCCTTTGTGATCTCCTTTCCCCTTATGTACAGGAATGCCAGGGCAGCCTTCGAGCAGGTAGATATCAACCTGATTTATGCGGGCAGAACCCTGGGTATGAGCGACTGGAAGATCTTCTGTAAGGTGGTCTATCCGGCAGCCCGGCCCGGCATAGCCTCCGGTACGGTCCTGACATTTTCCAGGGCCATTGGTGAGTACGGAGCCACCTCCATGCTGGCCGGTAATATTCCCGGTAAGACGGCGACTATCTCCCAGCGGATCGCCATGGTTATTCAGAACGGGGACTATATTACGGCGGGAATTTGGGTGGTGATCGTGATGATCATAGCCTTTGTCATCATGCTGCTGATGAATCTCCTGGCCGGCCGGTCCGGCCGCAGTAAGGTACAGTGGTGAGATTTTGTAGAAAAAGGAACAGGCTCTCTGTGGAAGAGGGCAAGACTCTTGTGGAAAAAGGAGCTGGATTCCGGTGGAAATGTGGATTTCCTGGTGGATTTCCTGACAGTGGACCAGGGTGAATCAATAATGAGGTAGGACAGGATGGCTTTGGAGATACGCCTGAAACAGGCTTATAAGAACTTTCAACTGGATATGGACCTGACCACCGGGATTTCCCGGCTGGGTATCCTGGGGGCCTCCGGGGCCGGCAAGAGCATGACCTTGAAAATGCTGGCCGGGATTATGACACCCAGGGAGGGACGGGTGGTCTATCAGGACAGGGTTCTTCTGGACACGGAAAGGAAGATTAATGTGAAGCCCCAGAAAAGGAAGGTGGGCTATATGTTCCAGAACTATGCCCTCTTTCCTTCCATGACGGTGGAGGAAAATATAGGGGCCGGGATTCCTAAGAAGAAGGTCGGCCGGGAGGAGACCATCAGGGAGATGGTGGACCGCTTCCGCCTTAAAGGGCTGGAAAAACAGCGGCCCCCGGAGCTTTCCGGAGGCCAGCAGCAGCGGGTGGCCATGGCCAGGATCCTGGCCTCGGCCCCGGATATGATTCTTCTGGATGAGCCCTTTTCCGCCCTGGATGTCCACCTCAGGGACCAGATGCAGCGGGAGCTTTTAAACCAGCTGCAGGATTACCCCGGCACCGTCCTCATGGTTTCCCACAGCAGGGATGAGATCTACCGTTTCAGTGAGGAGATTATCATCATGGACCAGGGCAGGGTGATCAGTCAGGGCAGTAAAAAGGCAGTCTTTGCCAGACCGGCCACCAGGACGGCTGCAGCCATGACCGGCTGTAAGAATTTTTCTGCCGTCACCAGGCTGGATGACCATCTGATCCGGGCTGAGAGCTGGGGTATTGAGATTGCCACGGAAGGCCGGGTGCCCGGGGATGTCCGTTTTATCGGTTACCGGGCCCACCAGTTTATCCCGGTTTGGGGGGAGGCGGAAGGCAACTGTATCCCCTTTGTCCTGGACAGGAAGGACCAGCTTCCCTTTGAGGAAAACTATTATATCCGGCCCAACCGCAGCGACTATCAGCCGGAGGATGTGATCTCCTGGTTTGTCCAGCGGGACCTTTGGCCTTTAATCAGTGAGAAGGGCCTGCCGGACTACCTGAAGATTATGGAAAAAGACATTTTGTATTTCCCAGAATAAGGGATGTGAATCCGCCGGTCGACCGGCGGATTTTTTTAATTTAGTTTTAATGCCCAATATAGTAAATAAAAATAATTCTCATTTAAGAAGCCTCCCATGGTATAATATGGTTACTATGATTTTGGTATTTGACTGTAACGGTTAGCAGGGGCCGGCCCGGGACGGGAGGACCTGGTGACTGGCTCTGGAGACCCTGCGGTCGCAAAGAAACACGGAGGTATTATGGGTATGAGAAAAGTGCAATCGACCTGCAATTTCTGTGCGATCGACTGTAATCTTGACTTTTATGTTGAGGACGGTAAGATCGTGAAGACTGTCCCCACGAAGGGCTATCCGGTCAATGACGGATTCAGCTGTATCAAAGGACTTTCCCTGTCAAAGCAGCAGACGACAGTGAAGCCTGATGCGCTGCCGAAGATCCGCCAGGCGGATGGCACCATGAAAGAAGTATCATGGGATGAGGGGTTTTCCTATGTGGCAGACAAGCTTAAGGAACTGCAGGACAAGTATGGAAGAGAGAGTGTAGCAGGAATCAGTACCGGCCAGTTAACTCTGGAGGAGTTTGCCATCTTTGGTCATGTGATGAGGAATTATCTGCAGACCAATGTAGATGGTAATACCAGACTGTGTATGGCTACGGCAGCCGTGGCCCACAAGCAGACTCTGGGCTTTGATGCGCCAGGTTATACCCTGGCTGATCTGGAACTGTCCGATACCATTATTTTTATCGGAGCCAATCCGGTAGTGGCCCACCCCATCGTCTGGGGCAGGGTCCGCAACAACAAGGTGCCGGGCCACAAGATTGTGGTCATTGATCCCAGAAGGTCCGAGACGGCCATGAATGCAGATTACTGGTATGGCTTAAAACCAAGAAGTGACCTGGTTCTCCTTTATACCGTCGCCAATATTCTGGTGGAGAATGACTGGGTGGACCATGCTTTTATCGAGAAATCTACCACCGGCTATGAGGATTTCGCTGCCTTTGTGAAGGACTTCACCCTGGAGAGAGGTGTGGAAGCAACCGGTCTTTCCAAGGGTCAGATCCTGGAGCTGGCAGACTTAATCCATAGGGGCAAGGCCGTATCCTTCTGGTGGACCATGGGTGTCAACCAGGGCTATGAGGCGGTCCGCACAGCCCAGGCTATCATGAACCTGGCCCTGATGACAGGTAATGTGGGCAGGCCGGGAACCGGCGGTAATTCCATTACCGGCCAGTGCAACGCTATGGGATCCAGAGTATTTTCCAATACCACCTGTCTCCACGGCGGCGGAGATTTCGGCGATCCGGCAGAGAGACAGAGGATCGCGGATATCGTAGGTATTGAGGAAGATTTGATCGCCAAGAAGCCTACCCTTCCTTATAACAAGATTATTGAAGGAATTAATGATGGGTCCATCAAGGGCTTGTGGATTCTTTGCACCAATCCCCGCCACAGCTGGACCAACAATGAGACCTTTGCCACGGCCGCCAAGAAGTTGGAGCTCTTTGTGGTCCAGGATATCTATGACACCATTGAGAGTGCCGAGGATGCCACGGTTTACTTCCCGGTAGTGCCGGGTATCAAGAAGGCTGGAACCTATATCAACCTGGAGCGCCGTATGTCCGCCATGAGGCCGGTACTTCCCAGAGGAAAGAATGAGATCTCTGACTATGAGTGTATCCTGGGCGTGGCCAAGGCTCTTGGCATGGGCAAGGCCATCGAGCGCTGGGAGACACCGGAGCAGTGTTTCGACATGCTGCGGGAGATCTCCAGAGGCAAGCCCTGTGATTTCACCGGTGTCAAGTGGGATGATCTGACAGATTCCAATGGCCGCCAGTGGCCTTATCCGGAAGGAAAAGAGGAAGAACTGGCCGCCGATGAGAGGCGGCTCTACGAGGACGGTGTCTTTTTCACAGCAGACGGCAAAGCCAAGTTCCTCTTTGAGGAGCCCCTGCCTAATCCCTACGTGCCTTCTGAGGAATTTCCCCTTGTATTTAATACAGGCCGGGGCAGCGTAGGCCAGTGGCATACCCAGAGCCGGACCAAGGAGGTCAAGTTTGTGGAGGATGTCAGTGTTAAGAAGGCCTACCTGTTTATGAATACCAAGCAGGCCCAGGAGAATGGCATCGAAGAGATGGATAAGATCCGGGTTTATTCCGTCAATGGCCAGAATGCAGATTTCCTGGTCAAACTGACGGACAATGTGCCCTACAACCAGCTCTATGCCCCGATTCATTATATCGAGTGCAATAAGCTGACTCCATCCAACTATGACAAATATTCCAGAGAGCCCAACTACAAGGGCGCAACCTGTCGTTTTGAGAAGATCACTGAGGCATAAGTACAGTGGAAGGAGTGAAGATTTATGTATAGAATCAAAATTGACCGCAGCCGCTGTATCGGATGTCTTACCTGCGTAACCGCATGTGTTGTAAGCCATGAGACCGAGAGCGGAGATGCCAGAAACCGCGTCGTAATCGACAGTGAGACCCGGCCCTCCCCCATCTTCTGCAGGCATTGTAACCGGCCTGAGTGTGTCTACACCTGTATGACCGGTGCCATGAAGAAGAATCCGGAGACCGGCTATGTGGACTATGATAAAGACCAGTGCGCCAGCTGTTATATGTGTGTGATGTCCTGTCCTTACGGTATCCTGAAACCGGACAGCATCACCTTCCGGGAGATTATGAAGTGTAATATGTGTGTTCATCGCAGCCCCGACGGAAAGACTGCCAACCCCATGTGTGTAGAGAAATGTCCTATGCATGCCATTACACTCGAGGAGGTGCGCGTATGAAATATGTTGTGATCGGATCCTCCGCTGCCGGTGTCAATGCCGTCAGGGAGTTAAGGAAAAGAGATAAGGAGAGTCAGATCGTTCTGATCTCCAAGGATAAAGACATTTATTCCCGCTGTATACTCCATGAGTACCTGTCCGGGAAGAGAACCCTTGAAAGACTCCGCTTTGTGGAGGCAGACTTTGAAGACCTCTACCAGGTTGAGTGGATGAAGGGCGTGGAGGTTGTTGGCCTTGACCGGGAGAATAAAAAGCTTCTTCTGGACCAGGGAGAGCCCGTGTCCTACGACAAGCTGCTGATTGCCACCGGGTCCCACACCTTCTTCCCGCCTATCAAGAATATGGCCGGGGCCAAGAATATGATCGGCTTCCGTAATATCGATGACATCGAGGTCCTGAAGAAGGTGGCCCAGGATGTGCTGGCCTCCGGCGGGGAGAAAAAGGTGGTAGTACTGGGCTCCGGCCTGGTAGGAATCGACTGTGCCACCGGTTTCCTGGAGTTGGGTGTCAAGGTAACCCTGTGTGACTTTGCCGGCTGGCTGCTCAACAAGCAGCTGGACCAGAGGGCAGCCCAGACCTACATCGATGCCTTTGCGGCCCAGGGTGTGGAACAGCACTATGGCGTGGGTGTCAGCGAGGTCATCAAGAATGATCAGGATGAGATCACTACCGTAGTTTTAAGTGACGGGACAGAACTGCCCTGTGATTTCTTCGTAGTGACTGCCGGCGTCCGCTCTAATGTGGAATTCCTGGCAGACAGCGGCCTGGAGCTGAGCCGGTTCGGCCTGGTTTACGATGAGAACGGCAGGACCAATGATCCGGACATCTACGGTGCCGGCGATGTCTCCGGTCTCAGTCCCATCTGGCCTGTAGCCGTGAAAGAAGGCATGATCGCCGCGGCCAACATGGCAGGGGAACATGCTAAGATGACCGACTTCTTCGCTTCCAAGTCCACCATGCGTTTCCTGGAGATTTCCACCATGTCCTTAGGAGATGTCAACCCTAACCTGGAGGAAGACCCGGAGATTAAGGTGGAGACCTACGACAAGGATGGTGTCTACAAGAAGATCGTCCATAAGGATGGCAGGATCATCGGCGCCCTCCTGCAGGGAGACCTGGCCTACGGCGGCGTCCTCCAGCAGATGATCGCCCGC
>DLBH01000016.1:33401-33817 GCA_002494165.1 Lachnospiraceae bacterium UBA7026
CTCCAGCAGATGATTGCCAGAAGGCTGGATGTCCGCAAGGTGAAGAAGCCACTCTTCGACATCGACTATTCTGACTTTTTCCACATCAAGGATAACTTCGAGTTCTCCTATGATGAATCATATACGGGATAAGAGAAAGGAGCCTAAGATGAGCAGACTCGAACGTTTACCGGTCCCAGCTATTGCGACCACCTTAAGTGCCCTGACTATGGCCAATGTTTATGGCGGCCTCGGCTTTCCCTGGGTGCGCTGGCTAGTAATGATTTGCGGCACTGCCCTGATTCTGGCTTTTATCCTTAAGATGGTCATGTTCTCCGGAACCTGCCTCAAGGAATATGCCCAAACCATCCCCTCCAGTCTCTACGGAGCATTTTCCATGTGCCTCATGGTCCTGGGAAGCTTCTACTATGAGATGG
>DLBH01000007.1 GCA_002494165.1 Lachnospiraceae bacterium UBA7026
CAGTAGGTACAGAAATTATTACAGCCAAACATGATATTGACACCGGCCTTAAAGCTGATTTTCCGATGGCTGGGCAGGTCCTCGATAATCTGGTCTGTCTTTTCCCAAACGTCAAAGATCCTTTCCCCTGAAGTCAGATACTGGTAGAGCAGCTCTGCCAGCTTGAAAATGTTGTGGGTCCCGAAAACAATATCCACAAAACGGAAGCTGTTTTTTACCTTCTCTTCCTCCTCCGGCTCCTGCATCATACAGCCGCACATGGCTATAATCATCTCCGGATTCTTTTTCTTATAATTCTTCAGGGTTCCCAGCCTTCCGTAAACACGGACATTGGCATTTTCCCTGACGGTACAGGTATTATAATAAACAAAGTCAGCCTTCTCGGTCTCTGTCTTCACATAACCGATCTCTTCCAGAATTCCATTGAGTTTCTCAGAGTCCTTGAAATTCATCTGACAGCCAAAGGTCTGGTCATTGAAGGTCAGTTTTCTTCCCAGTTTCTTCTCTTTATCTTCAATAATCTCCTTGCATTTTACCATAAAATAACGCTGGCGCATGGGCTCTGCCGCCGGGGCAGCCGCCTCTAGGTCCAGCTCCTGCAAATATTCCTTCATGGGGTCCTCCCTAAGTGTTTTTCTTGGCTCAGCAGGCTGCTAAAAACCTGTCAGGGTTTGATACTGCTGGAAAGAAGCAGCTATACCTGCGGATTTTCCTGCGCCGCTTATGTTTCGCGCCTCGGTCTCAACTCGCCTTGCTTTTCTGGCGAGGGCTGCCTGCCGGGGCTCCTATGGGCTGAAGAACAGTTACAAATCATTATATGTCATCAAGTCTTTTTTGTAAATAAGTTGGAAGGGCGGGGCCTTGATCCTATATGAGACTGCAGAAAACCTGATACCGGGGTGCAGCCTGGACTTGGGACCATCCTGAATCTTCCAAAGGCCGGGCATCAGCCCTGCCAGTCATACTTTTCTATACTAATGTTGGAAAATAAGAGAATGTAAAAAAGCCACCAGCAAAGCTGATGGCTTTTCAACAGTCGATAGGGGAATCGAACCCCTGTTTCCGCCGTGAGAGGGCGGCGTCTTAACCCCTTGACCAATCGACCATGTCGCGTCGACTTCATTAAGATATCATACCCAGAATCAAAATGCAAGCATTTTTTCAAAAATTTTATCTGTCTGTCCGGGAGGTGTATTAGGTCAAATCCTGGTTTTAACAGATGCCATATCCTGGTTTTTGAGATATCTTTTCAAATATGGATCTTGTGATATTATATCATTTTGACCTTTTAGGGTCTCTTTTACAGCCAGCTAACAAGAAAGGGCAAAGACCCAGGGAAGGAAATCCAGGGACTTCTGATTGTATCTCAGTCTCTGCCCTTCCTGCTCTGAAGTCATTGCCCCATTTTATCATGTTTTTATATATTTGTTTTAATGCATACTTTCTATGAGTTCCCGCAGGTAATCGGCATCGGCCTGGGACACCTTGATTTTTGCCATGGAGGTCTTGTCACCGGGCTTGGTAACCCGGATTTCGATTTCTGTACCTACCTGGGCACCGTCCTTGAAAGTCTCCTGGAGATAGGCAGCTACTTTAGGATGATTTGCCTGGAAAACCCTGGGTATGTTTTTAAACTTCATGATTGCTTTCGTATTCACAGGCTTTTCCCCCTTTCAATGCCTGATAACTCTTTCATCTGTCCTTTCTTGCCGGCAATATCTGATGACTCTTTCATCTGTCTTCTTTTGCCGGCAATACTCAATGCCTTTGTATCTGCCTTCTCGCTTATATTGTCTGTGACTTTTCTTATCTGCCTTTTCTTTTCTTCTTAATAAAAAAGTTAAGGATTCCGCCGACAACAATGACCAGGGCCGCGAAGATCAGAACCTTCTTGGCCGCTACCTGGGGAATCAGACCCTTGTCGCCGATGGTAGCTTCGTAGAAGGTAAGGTTGTAATTGATCTCCACCGGGTCACCCATGGCTGTGGTGTCGGCCACCACGGGCATATTGCCGTCAAAAAGGGCAATGGGGATGGTGAAGGTCGAGTTTCCTCCCTCCTCGGATTCGTTAAGGTATTTCTGGTCTCCCACCAGCATGTAATCATAGTAGGTGGAACTCCAGATCAGGTTGGCGTAGGCCTGACCGTTCTTGACGATCATGAGGGTCGGTGAACTGATGCTGGCCCTGCCGCTACCGCCGGTCATGTTGACCTCTACAGAGTACTCGCCATCGGGCAGATCTATATTGACAGCGTCGACGGCCTCATAGGTCTCGGCTGCCTTTTCCACGTCTTCATTGGTCTTTGTAGTCTGGCCGCCGTTCTCGGACCGCTCCAGGTTCTCTATGCCGCGGACGATCCGGTCATAGTCGGGCAGGTCAAAGGCAACAGAGCCCTCGGGAAGACTGGCTGCATCAATCAGAAGAAGTCTGTCGTACCATTTTTTTCTTTTTCTACTGAAAGCCGCACAATAGAATTCCTGGTTCAGGGCCTTGACCGGTACGGTAAAGACACTGACTCCATTGACAATCTCCGGCTCAAGATAATCGGAGGCCGGGGCCTTGGTTGCCTCTTCTCCCTTTCCCATGTAGAGCAGAAGGTAACTCTGGCTGGACAGGGTCATGACTGCGGTCATCTCTCCGTCCTTGACGGTCAGCTTACAATCTGTGATCTTAAAAAATGCGGAAGAGGAATTCACCGGGACATCATAGGTTCCTTCCTTGATATCCTGGGGGTAGATGGGGACCATGCCGTATTTCTTTACCAGGTCCGGCGTGACTGCCCCATAGGTCTCAGCCACCTGACCATGTTCCTCGTCAGCCAGAACCGGCAGGGCTCCGGGCATAAAGGGGAGCATCTGGCCTGCTGCCAGGACTAAAAGTGCTATCACAAAACATACTTTTTTCATTTTAGTCATCATGCCACCTCCCTACAGATTCTTCTTCTTATAAATAAAGGTGAAGGAGATCGCTGAAAAGACCACCAGGTAAACGAGTAAAACAATGACACCAAAGTAACCCGGATGCTGTCCGTTTGCGATACTTCTGACCATCTGGCTGCACTGGGACAGGGGCAGGATGGAGATAACCTGGCGGAAGCCCACCGGCATCTGATCGGTGGAGAAGAAGGTATTACAAAGGAAGGACATGGGTGTAATAATGTAGGCATTGTATTTTGGCGCATCCGAATAGCTCTTGGCCAGGAAGGACAAGGTCAGGGCGATGGTAGAAAATACTGTTCCATTTAAAAAGAGGATCAGGAAGGACCAGCCATTAAAGATCAGTCCCGTCTTGATGGTCATAGTCAGGAGCAGGATAATGCAGGCGGAGTACATGCCCCGGAGGGCTCCTCCGATAATCTGCCCTATGATAAACTGCCACAGGGGCGTGGGGGAGACCATAACCTGGTCCAGGGCCTTCTCATAAAGTCTCTGGACACTCATGTTCTGGGCCACGGCACTAAAACTTCCTGTCATAGTGGACATGGCCACGATACCGGGAATCAGATAGTTCAGATAGGGCTCCCCGTGGGAGGTG
>DLBH01000005.1 GCA_002494165.1 Lachnospiraceae bacterium UBA7026
CGGTATGACCGGCCACCAGCAGAATCCTACCACAGGATATAACATTAAAGGTGATCCGGCCGGTAAGATCAACCTGGAGGCACTTTGTACTTCCATGGGATTTAACAGGGTCAGAGTGGTGGATCCTTACAATCTGGCAGAATGCGACCAGGCCGTCAAGGAAGAGCTGGCAGCTGAGGAGCCATCGGTGATCATCAGCCGCAGACCTTGTGTTCTTTTAAAATATGTGAAGCATAATCCACCACTGCATGTGAAGGCAGATAACTGTGTAGGCTGCAGGTCCTGTATGAGACTTGGCTGTCCTGCCATCAGTTTCCGTGACAAGAAGGCTGTTGTGGATGAGACTCTTTGTGTTGGCTGTGGTGTATGCCAGCAGCTTTGCCGTTTTGACGCATTACAGAATTAGGAGGTGTCTATAACATGACCAGGAATATTATGATCGTTGGCGTGGGTGGACAGGGATCCCTCCTTGCCAGTAAATTATTAGGGCATTTACTTTTGACAGAAGGTTATGATGTCAAGGTTTCTGAGGTTCATGGTATGAGCCAGAGAGGCGGTAGCGTTGTAACTTATGTGCGTTTTGGTGAAAAGGTTTATTCTCCCATTATTGACAAGGGCGAAGCAGACTTTATCGTATCCTTTGAAAAGCTTGAAGCAGCCCGTTATCTTGAGTATCTCAAGCCCACAGGCCGTATCGTGGTCAATACCCAGCAGATTGACCCCATGCCTGTAATTACCGGTGCTGCTGAGTATCCGGCAGACCTGATTGAGAAAATGGAGGCTTTGGGCGTCCAGGTTGACGCCATGGACTGCCTGTCCCTGGCCAATGAAGCAGGATCTGCCAAGGCAGTTAATATCGTCCTTATGGGCAGACTGTCAAAGTACTTTGACATACCCGAGGAGAAGTGGCTCAAGGCCATCGAGGAATGTGTGCCGGCCAGATTTAAAGACCTTAACCTCAAGGCATTTGCCCTGGGAAGAGGAGAATAGGTCTCCGGACCATATGCATTTTTTTGAATTGATATAGTCACTGAGGGTTTCAGATTTTCAGTGATCATATAGAGACTAATCTTAACGACATAAATATTAATAAAGGAGAAATGTGGAAAAGAAGATACAGATGACGATCCCCCCAGTCCTGACGGAAAGGGTACGGATCAAATAACGTTATGAAAGAGACAGGAGTAAAAAAATGAAGAATTATTTCCAGCCCGAAATTGAAACCATGCCATTAGAGCAGCTGCAGGCTCTTCAGAGTGAGCGCCTTGTAAAGCAGATCGCTCATGTCTATGAGAATTGTCCGGCTTACCGCAAAAAGATGGATGAAGCTGGCCTTAAGCCTGAAGATATCAAAGGTATCGATGATATTTCCAAGCTTCCATTTACCACCAAGGATGATCTCAAGGATGCTTATCCCTATGGATATCTTTCTGTTCCCCTGACAGATGTAGTCAGAATCCAGTCCACCAGTGGAACGACCGGCAAGCGTGTCGTGGCTTTTTATACCCAGGAAGATGTAGATATCTGGGATGAGTGTTGTGCACGTGCCATTGTTGCCGCAGGCGGAACCAAGGAAGATGTAGTTCACGTATGTTATGGTTATGGTTTATTTACAGGAGGTCCCGGCCTCAACGGCGGATCACATATGCTGGGAAGTATGACCCTGCCTATGTCCTCCGGTAATACGGACAGACAGCTGCAGTTTATGACAGACCTGGGGTCAACCATTCTTTGTTGTACTCCTTCCTACGCAGCCAATCTTGGTGAGTCTATCACTGAGAGGGGCTTAAAGGATCAGATTCAGTTAAAGGCTGGTATTTTCGGTGCCGAGCCCTGGACAGAGGAGATGCGCCATGATATTGAGGATACTCTCGGAATCAAGGCATATGATATCTATGGTCTCACTGAGATTTCCGGTCCCGGCGTATCCTTCGAGTGTGAGGAGCAGGGCGGCATGCACATCCAGGAAGATCATTTCTATGCTGAGATTATCAATCCTGAGACAGGAGAGATCCTTCCCGACGGAGAGATCGGTGAGCTGGTATTCACCTCTCTTGATAAAAAGGCTTATCCCCTGATTCGTTACCGCACCCGTGACCTCTGTTATCTTACCCGTGAAAAATGCTCCTGTGGCCGTACCCATGTCCGTATGCATAAGCCTATGGGACGTTCTGACGACATGATGGTTGTTAAGGGTGTCAATGTATGGCCGTCCCAGATTGAGCAGGTACTCTTTAACCAGGGTTACCAGGCTAACTACCAGATCATGGTTGACCGTGTGGACAACAGGGATACCATCGAGGTTCAGGTGGAGATGACTCCGGAAATGCAGAAGGAGAGAAATGTTTCTGTAGAATCCCGTGAGAAGAAGGTTGTAGCCGGTCTCAAGTCTATGCTTGGAATTAAGGTAGATGTTAAAGTTCTTCAGCCTAAGAGTATCGTTCGAAGCGAGGGCAAGGCTGTCCGCGTAGTGGATAAGAGAGATCTTTATAAAAAATAAAATATATTCAATTTAGGTTAAGTATGTAAAGATACACCTGATAGAATGATTAAAGTTTAAAAAAAGGCTGTCGGACTAAATGACGGGAACTGCTAACACAGTTCTGCGACATCTGGTCCGGCAGCCTTTTTTCCGGTTAGAATCTTTTTCCGGTTGGAATCATAATTCCGGTTAGAATCTTAATTCCGGCTAAATCTGAATCTGGCAAAAGTTATCCTGACTTATCCCATCAGATTCAAGGGGCCTGCAGCCGTTCCCTGAAGGAGCTTTTCTGCATTGTCACCCAGGATAGAAGAACGTTCTTCCTCTGTGAAAGGCAGATCAGATATTTTTCTGACATAGGTCTCCTGTTCAGCCCAGGGAGAGTCTGTGGCAAAGAGAATCCTGTCAGTGCCATGCTTCCTGCAGATTCTCACAAAGTCCTCATCGGAAAGCATTTCCGACGCGATAGGTTTCTTATCAATCTCTTCAAAAGGAGTGATAGGGCCGATGGAAAATGCGGTGTCCATCCAGAGAGGAGCTCCTGCCAGGTCACTTTCCACCTGGTCCCAGCAGCCCCAGTTGCCCATGTGAGCCAGGACAAAGCGGTCTGGGGCCACTTCCTTCATAAGTTGGAGCACATGGTCTACAGAGGCATAATTATGGTCGTAAATGCCTATATCAATACCAGCGTGGATAATAGTGATCAGTCCCTCCTCAGAGATGGCATCGATCAGCCGCATCATCCTGGGGTCGTTAAGGTCGATACACATGTAGGCCGGATGGAGTTTGATACCCACGACACCTTCCCTGCGCAGCCAGCGGAGGATGGACCGGTAGTCCTGACAATCCGGATGCATGCCGCCAAAGCAGATGATATGCTTGTCTTTAAAAAGGTCTCTCTTTTTGAGGAGAGAGGCATTTACCTTTTCTACCTGACCTCCACTGGTCATCACCGGAAGGTTGACAGACCAGTCTACAGAAGATGCCGTCATAGAAGAGCAGAGTGCATCGGCACTGCCGTCAGTAAAGGGGTGGATCCGGGCCTCACCGGCCAGGTGTTTCACCGTGGCCGGAGCGATCTTGTCCGGGAAAATATGGGTATGAAAATCAATAATCATCAGCGGTAGGACCTGGCCAGTTTATCAAAGTATTCCAGGGATCTTTCTACCCGCTCTGTAGGTACGCAGTAGGAGATTCTGGTATGTCCGGGACAGCCGAAGCCGGTTCCGGGTACAATCAGGAGATTGTAATCAAGCTTGGCCCGCTCACAGAAAGCGATATCATCAGGAATGATGGTTTTGGGGAAAATATAAAATGTTCCGCCCGGTTCTACTACGGAGTAGCCCATGTCCCTGAGACCCTTGGTCAGCAGGTTGCGGTTGGTCTCATAGACAGAGATATCAGCTGTCTCGTCGGCACAGTAGGCGCAGACCCGCTGGAAAAGACCGGGGGCACATACATAGCCTAAAGAACGGCCGGCTCCGGCAATGGCTGCATAGACCAGTTCAAAGTCCTCCATGGCATTGGGAACCAGAACATAACCCAGTCTTTCTCCGGGAAGGGAGAGGGACTTGGACCAGGAATAGCATACTAAAGTGTTATCGTAGTAATTAGGAAGATAGGGAACCTCCACGCCCTCGAAGGCGATCTCCCGGTAAGGCTCGTCGGCAATCAGGTAGATGGGATGTCCATACTGGGCAGATTTTTCCTCAAGAATAGAAGCGAGCTTCTTTATAGTCTCTGCGGAATAAACAGCACCTGAAGGGTTATTGGGAGAATTGACCAGGACAGCCTTGGTCTTCTCATTGATGGCCTGCTCAAAGGTATCAAAGTCAATCTGGAAAGCTTCAGTATCAGCAGGAATCAGCTTCATGGTGGCGCCTGCTCCTTCAATAAATACCTTGTATTCCGGGAAATAAGGGGCGAAGACGATGATCTCATCCCCTGGATTGGAAATGCCGTGGAAACAGCAGCAGAGGGCTGCTGCGGCACCTACAGTGAGGTAGAAGTTATCTCCTGTGAAGTCTGTACCAAAGCGTCTGTTGACAGAATCAGCAATCATTTTCCTGGCTGTGGCATCTCCCTGGGCACTGGTGTAACCATGGAGGATGATAGGATCCATCTCATTGATAATCCGGGAAGCTGTCTCATTTACCAGGGCCGGAGCAGGTACACTGGGGTTGCCGATGGAAAAGTCAAAGACTAATTCAGGTCCCACTTCAGCAATCTTTTTATTGCCGTACTCGAATAATTCACGGATCACAGACCGCTGGGTACCCAGACCCACCATTCTTTCATTTAACATATCATTTTCCTCATTTCTATAGGTTTATTTATACTATTTTGAATAACAATAATAATGATAATGCAAAAGGCCATGACTGTCAAAGGAATTCGGGAATTAGGACCCAGATCTTCAGCAGTATTTATAAATCAGGGGCGTAAATGAAATAATTGGAAGAAATGGGACTTGTATTGACTTTTTTGAGTGGTTATGTTAAGTTATTTGAGGACGAGCACTTTAATAGATAAAAGAGAAAAAGCATAAAAGATAAAAAGTTAAAAAGTAATAAAGAGAAAAAGCAATAAAGTATACAAGTGCCAGCGAGGAAGAAGATATTTAATATATCTGTAAATCCATGGCTCTGTGGATAAAAACAGGGCTGGGTGGATTCGTAAAATAAGATAAATAACGGGTAGGAACCCGTAAAAAAGAGGAGTGTCAATTATGCCTGTAACAGATTTATTGGAGAGAAATTGTAAATTATACGGTGATGAGGTAGCTTTGGTTGAACTGAATCCCATGGTCAAGGATACCATGAAGAGGACCTGGAAAGAGTTCGATCTGGTTCAGCAGACTTCGTCAGAGCCCTACCGTCGTGAGATTACCTGGAGTGTCTTTGATGAGAAGGCCAACCGTGTTGCCAACATGCTGCTGAGCCGGGGAATCAAAAGAGGGGACCGGGTTGCCATCCTCATGTTCAACTGCCTGGAATGGCTTCCCATCTATTTTGGTATTTTAAAGAGCGGCGCCATCGCTGTCCCCTTTAACTTCCGTTTTGACGCCAGGGAGATCAAGTACTGTGCTGATCTGGCTGAAGTCCATGTGATTTTCTTTGGTCCCCAGTTTATCGGCCGTATCGAATCCATCGAAGAGAAGCTCAGCAAGGGCCGCCTCCTGATCTACGTGGGAGACAGCTGTCCCACCTTTGCAGAAAGCTACAGAGAGCTTGTGGCAGACTGCTCAAGCCAGCCGCCCCTGGTGCGCTTAGAAGATGAGGATGACGCAGCCATCTACTTTTCTTCAGGAACAACCGGCTTCCCCAAAGCCATTCTCCACAATCATGAGAGTTTGCTGCAGGCAGCCCAGATGGAGCAGAAACATCATCTGACCAACAGGAAGGATACCTTCCTTTGTATACCGCCTCTCTACCATACAGGGGCCAAGTTCCACTGGATGGGCAGTCTTTGTGCCGGTAGTAAAGCCGTTCTTTTGACCGGAACTTCCCCTGAGATCATCCTGGATGCCATTTCCAAGGAACACTGTACCATCGTATGGCTGCTGGTGCCTTGGGCCCAGGATATCCTGGATACCCTGGACAGGGGTGAGCTGAAGCTGGAGGATTACGAATTAGACCAGTGGCGACTCATGCATATTGGTGCCCAGCCGGTACCCCCGTCACTGATCCGCCGCTGGAAAGAGTACTTCCCCCATCATCTCTACGATACCAACTATGGTCTGTCCGAGTCTACCGGCCCTGGTTGTGTACACCTGGGTGTGGAAAATATCGACAAGGTGGGAGCCATCGGTATCCCTGGCTATCGCTGGGAATGTAAGATTGTTGACCCGGAAGAGAATGAAGTAGAACAGGGTAAAGTAGGAGAGCTCTGTGTTAAGGGGCCTGGTCTCATGACCTGCTATTATAATGATCCTGAAGCCACAGCCGAGGCCCTGAAGGACGGCTGGCTCTTTACAGGAGATATGGCCATGCAGGACGAAGACGGCTTCATCTTCCTGGTAGACCGGAAGAAGGACGTTATCGTCAGCGGTGGTGAGAACATCTACCCGGTTCAGATCGAACATTTCATCAGCGCCTATGAGAAGGTCAAAGATGTGGCTGTCATCGGACTTCCCGACAAGCGTCTGGGAGAGATCACCGGTGCCATTATCTCCATCAAGGAGGGTATGGATTGTACCGAGGAAGAGATTGAGGAGTTCTGCCATGAACTTCCCCGCTACAAGCGTCCCAAGAAGTATATTTTCGCAGAGGTGCCCCGAAATGCCACCGGCAAGATCGAGAAGCCTCTCTTAAGGAAAATGTACGGTGCCGACCAGCTGGTTGCCCAGCAGAACAGAGGCTGATTTCTAAAAAAAGGATGTCGGTCATTTTATAATTTTGTATAATATCTGAAGGATTTGATGACCCATAAAAAAGGGGAGTCCAGTCCTTCAGATTTTCATTGTGGAGGATATATATGAGCAGGAAAAAGGGAATTATTTTTGATATGGATGGCGTCCTTTATGATACGGAAAGGATTTACCAGGAATGCTGGGCCCAGACGGCTTTTGACCTGACAGGACGGGAGGAAAAGACCTTTCCCATGGCTATGTGCGGCAGCAGTGGCGTAACAGGCCGGAAGATTATTCATGAATATTTTCCCGAGGTAGATGTGGAGGACTTCATGGACCATTGTTATGCCATGTACGGGGAATCTATTGCCCGGGACCTGCCGGAAAAGCCTGGAGTCAGGGAGATCCTGTCTTATCTGCAGGAGAGGGGCTATAAGATCGCCATCGCCAGCGGCAGCCCTGCTTCTGTGATCCAGTCTAATCTGGAGCGCAGCGGGATCGAGTCTTATTTTGATGCTCTGGTGGGAGGAGATGAGGTTGCAGACGGTAAACCGGCTCCAGATATCTTTCTGAAGGCGGCTGAAAAGATTGGACTGGACCCTGCAGACTGTTATGTGTTTGAGGATGGGCGGAATGGGCTTCTGGGGGCCAGGGCGGCCGGCTGCAGCCCGGTGATGATTGTGGATATGACCAGGCCTGACCAGGAATTGAAAAAAATCTGCACAGCCATCTTTAATAGTCTGGTCAGCGCCAAAATGGCGCTGGAAGCCGGCCTTCTGTGATGGAAATGCGTTGACATACTTTCCTACTTAGGTAAATAAAAGCCTGTCTTAAAAATAACCATTAAAAATAAAATCAGCTATACCTGCGGATTTTCTTTCGCTGCTTTGGGTTCGCGCCTTCCGCAAACTCGCCTGCTACGCAGACTCAAACAAGCTTACGGCGCGAAAGCAGGCTCAGAAAATCCTGCTGTCTGGTGAATAATAGCATGAAATGACCCGGCAGGGCCCTGGACATAAGATCGATCCAGGGTCCCTGCCGGGTTTTGGTATTTTATGAGGATTGTTATGGTTAATCGCTAAGAGCTGTTTTCTGTTTAACCGGTGTGGTTCTTTCGTAGCATGCGAAGGATTCTTCCACAAGGGTTGAGTCAGGCTTTGGTGTAAGTAAGCTTACGACCGGTACGATGATGAAGCCTGCTAACATGGCGATGGCGCCGCAGTTGATGGGGCTGGCCATGATTGCCGGAAGCAGCTGGTTGCCGGTTAAGTTGCCGATCATGTCGATGATCATGATGCCGGAACCGAAGGCGAAGCATACCCAGCAGGAGGCTTTTGTGGTCTTCTTCCAGTAGAGGGAGAAGAGGAAGGGGGCCAGGAAGGATCCGGCCAGGGCTCCCCAGGAGATTCCCATGAGCTGGGCGATGAAGGTCACGGAGCTCTTATACTGAATTAAAGCTAAAATAGCGGATATGGCGATAAATACAACAATCAGAATACGGATGCAGAGAACCTGTTTTTTCTCATCCATGTCCTTGACGATTCCATCCTTGATCAAATCGATGGTCAGCGTGGAGCTGGAGGCGATTACCAGGGAGGAGAGGGTGGACATGGAAGCGGATAATACAAGAATTACTACAAGGGCGATGAGGCCCGGGCTCAGGTTCTGGAGCATGGTAGGAATAATGGAGTCGAATCCATTGGCTTCCACGTTGATCTGGTCAGAGAAGAGTCTTCCGAATCCACCGAGGAAATAACATCCGCCTGCTACGACGAGGGCGAAGAAGGTGGATATGATAGTTCCTTTTTTGATGGAGGACTCATTGTCGATGGCATAGAACTTCTGGACCATCTGGGGAAGGCCCCAGGTACCTAAGGAGGTCAGGATGACTACAAACATGAGGTTGAGGGGGTCCGGTCCCAGGAAAGAAGCGAAGATACCAGGAGTGGTGGATACTGTCTCATCCGTAACTCTTGACAGACCATCAAGGGCTGTCATAAGGCCGCCCTTGCTCTGGATCACTGCCACGATGACAGCAACGATACCGAAAAGCATGATAATTCCCTGGATAAAGTCGTTGATGGCTGTTGCCATGTAACCGCCGGCAATAACATAGATGGCTGTAAGGACTGCCATGAGCAGGATACAGATGGAGTAATCGATGTTAAATGCCATTCCGAAAAGACGGGAAAGTCCGTTGTAGAGGGAGGCGGTATAGGGAATCAGGAA
>DLBH01000072.1 GCA_002494165.1 Lachnospiraceae bacterium UBA7026
TCCTACAGTAAGTTTACGCTGTCTCCAACCCTTTTAAATATTTACAAGCTGAAACGAACTTGATATATTTTATTTAAAGAACCACTGCCCATAGATAAACGACCCACAGAAGCCTGCTTATCGTCTATTAAGCAGTGGTTGATTTTTATTCCTATACTTTTAAAGACAGAATTCCTTTTTATATGAATATCTTTATATAAAAGTTTCTTAATCCAAGAAGTCCTTATTACAAGTATTCTTTTTTACGGATATATTAAAAATTCCTTTCTACATAAATTACTATTTAGAAGAAATGGTTTTACCATAGCAAATATGGTTAAGATAGCAATTAGCAGGGAGGGACCAGAAGCATGAACGACCAGACGAAATATATTTTATCCAGTATCAGGGCCTTTGTGCGCTGGAGTGTCTTTGGCATCATCACCGGCCTGGTCGCCGGCGGTATTGCCTCCTCCTTTGACCTGGCCCTGGTCTGGGCCAACACCTTCAGAGGCACTCATCCACGCATCTTTCTTGGGCTTCCCCTGGCAGGCCTGGCCATCAGCTGGCTCTACTATCATCTGGGAGAAAAAGGTGACCAGGGAACCAACCTGGTAATCGAGTCTATCCGGAAAAAGGAAGGTATCCCCTGGTATGTGGCCATCCGGATCTTCTTCGCCACCTTTTTGACCCATCTTTTCGGCGGCTCTGCCGGCCGTGAGGGAGCAGCCCTGCAGATGGGCGGATCCATCAGCTCCACCATAGCCCACGTCCTTAACAAATGGAAGCTGGACAAGAATGCCGTCATCATGACCGGCATGGCAGCTACCTTCTCAGCCCTCTTCGGCACCCCCCTGGCAGCCACCGTTTTTGCCTTAGAGATGGTAAATGTAGGTGAAATCTACTATGCTGCCCTGGTACCCTGCAGCTTTGCGGCAGTGGTAGGCCTCATGGTCGCCCGGTTTCTGGGTGTGGAAGCAGAGCATTTTACCATGCCCTATGTTCCCAAACTGACACCCTATAACCTGGTCATGGCCATCCTGCTGGCTGCCTGCTGTACCCTGGTGGGAATCTTCTTCTGCATCGTCCTGAAGAAGGCTCACAAATTTTTCCATGAACCTTTCTGGAACCATTATGCAGCCGTCTTTACCGCCGGCTGTCTCCTAGTCCTGCTCAATCTGGCAGTCCGGTCCACAGACTACATGGGAGCCGGCATGCATATCATCGAGGAAGCCGTCGGAGGGCACGCCAGGCCGGAAGCCTTCATCCTGAAAATCATATTCACAGCCATCACCCTGGGCTCCTGTTATAAAGGCGGAGAGATTGTTCCTTCCTTCTATATCGGAGCGACCTTCGGCTGTGTCTTCGGCAAGCTGGTGGGATTTTTCTCCCCCGGCGTCTTTGCCAGCCTGGGCATGGTGTCAGTATTTTGCAGCGTCACCAACTGCCCCATCGCCTCCCTGCTGATCGCCGCGGAACTCTTCGGCTTCGACGGCATCTATTACTTCCTGGTCTGTATCAGCGTCAGCTATATGCTTTCCGGCCGCTACAGTCTCTATTCCAGCCAGAAAATCATCCATGATAAAAATATGGAACAAAAAGAGGAAAAAGAGTGACCTTTTCAGGTCACTCTTTTTCTAGTATCTTTCTTTACGGCAATGAGATAAACGACAAAACGAGCTACCCAGTCTATATACATGGCGTACCATACTCCCAAAACATTCATATGGAAGAACTTGATGAAAAGATAAGCCAGGCCTACACGGAAAAGCCACATGGTAACCAGAGCCACCATCATGGTGAATCCTGCCCTGCCTATGGCCCGGAAATAATAGGGGTAGAGAAAAGCTACAGGCCAGAGGATCATGGCCAGAGCATGGGATATAAGCAGTCCCCTGGCCAGGTCTGCCGCCTGTCCCGAAAGTTGATAACAGCTAATCCAGAAGGAGGCTCCCGCAATCAAAATGGTACATAAAACTACCAGCATCAGATAATCCAGTATCACCAGTTTCCTGGCATAGTATCTGGCCTGGTCATACTCCCCTGCCCCATAGCACTGGCCTACGATGGTAAGCATGCCGGCTCCCAGGGCATTGCCAGGAAGGTACAGATAGGTCACCAGGTTTGAAGCAACGGCAAATGCAGCAATAGAGCTGGTCCCCAAAGTGGCAACCAGACTCTGCAGCAGAACCTTTCCCAGCTGGAAAACAGAGCTTTCCACACTGTTTGGAATACCAATGGCCAGTATCCTTTTAATCAACCTGCCATCGGGAACCAGATAACCTAAGGCAGGAATCCGCAGCTCATTATCCTTTTTCTGGAGCAAGAGAACGATACTTACTGCCGCGATGATCCTGGAGATTAAGGTAGGGATACCGACACCCTCCACTCCCATATGAAGACCAAAGATACATACAGCATTTCCTATGACATTGATCACATTCATCATCAGAGAAATCAGCATAGAACTCCTGGTATTACCCACAGCCCTGAACATAGCCGCTCCGGAATGATAGACTGCCAGAGCCGGAAAGGACATGGCCGTTAATTTCATGTAGATTAAAGCATTATCCATAACAGATACCTCAATCTGTCCGAAAATAAGGGATAACAGGACACGGTTCCCAAGAATACATATAGCCGAAATCACCACCATGACCAAGGTGGTCATACAAAACAGCTGAGCCCCGCTTCTCCTGGCATCGTCCTGCTTCTTTCCTCCCAGGAACTGGGCACAGACCACGGTTCCTCCTGCAGACATGGCAAAAAGGACCTGAAGAATCAGGTTATTGATGGCATCTACCAGAGACACACCTGCTACGGCCTCCTCCCCTAAAGTGGCTACCATCATGACATCTGCCATCCCCACGAGAACAATCAGCAGCTGCTCAATAATCAGGGGAACAAGTAAATCTTGCAGGTCTTTTCTACTATACATTTTATTTAACCTCCGATTACATTTTATATCTTTTAATTCCTGTACATTCAGTTCAGACCATGGAAGAAGACATGACTGTCCATAGGAATCAATGATTTACCCTGGAAAAAGGGCATCGCTTTCCGATGCACTGGTTATTCTGTACAGAATAATGGCAGACCACCTCCGCTCTCTCCATCTCTATTCCAAAATGCTCCCTGACAAAGTCAATGGCCGCCAGTATGGACAGGTAGGAATCCCGCTTACAACAGCGGGGCCCTCCGACCTCCCCGATCCTTCCAAGAGAGGCAGCCGTCATCTGATGGGACAGGGCAAAGGACTCCTCGGTCAAGGGTGTGGACCCGGTGATGATAGATACAAACATACCGCTGCTGATCCCGGCCCCGCAGGCACCCCAGAACCCACAGGCCCCGCCCGGCACACTCTTACCCCGGCTGATCATCTCAAGCAAAGCCTTGTGAAGATCGACCTGACCGCCTGCATTTTTATAGGCCGTCAGCAGGGCGGCCCCCACCATGACATGGTGCTCGGGCCCATGCATATGGCAGAAAGGCATACTCATCATCCTGTCCATAATGGCGATAGGATCCTTGGAAGTCTCTTCCATACAAACCCCGACAATAGTATCCAGACCCTGGGTATGACATTCGTTACATACATAATGTCCATGGACACACCTGGTCTTACTATTTTCCTTTTTATGGCAGATCTCACACTCCATAAGGATATCCGATTCCAGATATTCCAGGGGTGCCTTACAGATCAAACATTCTTCCTTCAAAGCCATACCTCCTCACAAATCATAATCTATGGCAAATAAAAATAAAAAAAAACTTCATTAATAGATAAAAATTTCTCAATAGACAATTCTCATTATAGCAGAAATTAATACAGTGAAAAGACTCATGTTCATGGTATTTCAATCTATAAAGCATAAAAATAAAGCAGGAATATCCATATCTTTTCCTTTTGAAGAAATGGGGCTATTCCTGCTTATTATAATCCTATTTGCTAATGCTTTCTATCAAGTGATCTGCTAGTGTTTTCTGCAATCTCTCTTAATTTACTCATCAAATACATTCGGGTCCATCTCCTGGTCCTTCTTTTTCCGGGAAGGCAGTTTCCATCCCTTCTTTTTCAGGATAAAGCGGACAAGGACTACAATAAGAGTTATAGTGATAATCACCGGAAGAAGATAAAGGATGGCAAGAATCAGATTGACCATTCCTTCCGCGAAATTCTCAAAGCCTTCCTGCAGCCGGCTCTTAGCCTTCTGACCGAAGCTGGCCTCCGGGCTCTCCGTGTATTTTTTCACCTCATTTAAAGAGAGATTTACCCTGGAGTAGGCCACCTGGTCATCCAGACCCTTGAGGGCTGACTCATAGGAATCAAGCTCTGTCTGGACCTCCGTCAGTCTGTTCTCCACCATGATCATATCCTCTATGGTCACTGCCTTCTCCATCATCTGCAGAAGCCTTTCCTCCTGAATCTTTAAAGCCTTGATCTGAACCTCAGTATCATGGTAATAAGAGGTCACGTTATCTACATTCTGGCTCTTTGAAACCACAGAACCGATTCCCGGCATCCCTTCCAGGAAAGAATTATATTCTGCAGCCGGGACTCTGATGACCAGCTCGTTTCTCATCAGCCGGCTTGTAGCGGACCCGCCGCCATCATAACCATAATAGCCGGATGAGGAAGTCTCATTCTCCGACTCTATATAGCCGCCGGCATTCTGGATCGCCGTCTTTACCTTTTCCAGGCTTTTGGGATAGTCTTCCGTTTCTATCCGGACTGAGGCGGAGTAGATCAGCTTCTGGCCATTTTGTACATTGGTCTCTCCGGTATTATCCTTTGTGCCGGTAGTATCCTGCTGGCTGGTCTTACCATCCAGTCCCGAACCATCCTGCTGGCTGCCGGTCTTTTCCTGGTCAGGTACTGCTGCCGACATGCTGTAATTGTTACTACTGTCCTGGCCGGATTCCGCTGCCATATCATAATCTTCGGAAGCCTGGGCTCCCTCATAATTATAGGATTCTTCCTCCTCAACATAGCCGCCATCCTCCTGGCTGTAGTCAGACTCCATAGCCGGACTCATATTATAACCATTTCCCCGGCCGGCCAGGGATACACCGACAAGACTTCCAACCAAGAAAAAGGCCAGGGCAGCCGCAATCTGGCTAAAGCGGCCAAATCTGCGGGACTTCTTCTTTTTACCCTTTGGTCTCTTAGTTTTTTTGTCTTCAAAGTTAAGTAAGCGCCCGCTATCTTGATTTGCTTTGCCTGGACTATTCTTTTCAGAATCCGGTTCTTCATATACATTTCCAAGATCCTCTTTTGCAATGCCAGAATCTTCTTTTACATTCCCGGGATCTTCCTTTGCATTCCCAAGATCTTCCTTTGCATTCCCAAGATCTTCCTTTGCATTCCCAAGATCTTCCTTTACATTTTCCGGGGACCTCTTAATAGCTTCCCTGTCCCTTATATCCTCCATATCCTTGATACCCTGCAAAACTCTTTCTGCCATCTCCGGCGTAACACTGAGGCGGGACATGACATCCTGATACTTTTTATTCTCCAAAATCATATTCCTCCTTCAATATTTTCTTTAAACGCTTCCTGCCACGGTTCAGGCGGACCCTAATGGTCGACTCGGGCAGGGACAGCAGCTCTGCAATCTGCCTGGTGGAATACTCTTCCTGGTAAAAGAGGTGGATGACTTCCCGGTAGATCTCCGGCAGTTCTCTCACCGCATCCCACACATGACTAAGGTCTTCGGCACCTACAGAGACCAGGTCTTCCTTCAGTTCATCATAGGCCCGGATCTTGTTATGCCTGATCTTATTTTTAGACAGATTGGCAGCTACCCGCAAAAGCCAGGCCTTCTCATGTCCCCCGCTCTCAAAAGTCGGAGCTGACCTCATATATCTGATTAATGTTTCCTGCAGAATATCTTCCGCATCCTCCAGATTATGGAGGTAGGAATAGGCCATTCTCAGTATGTTATCCCCATAATCCGCAAGAAGACATTCTGCTCTTTTCATTCTATCCACAGATTCACCTCCCGCCTTTCCATAGTAAAATTCAAATACGTATTTGCCTTTCACCTTATATACAGTTGAATCCGACGAAATGTTTCAGGATATGAAATTTTCCCTTTCAAATCTTTATATGGCCTGGGAACAGTATCCCATCAAATGGAAAATACCTTCTGTTTCCTTTCCACAATATCCAATCAAATGGAAAATACCTTCTGTTTCCCGGAGGCTGCAGCCAGTCAGATGGTTAATTGCCATCCCCAGAACTATAATAATGACAGGAATCCACAGAATCCATCGCTTTTTTCATACCGACACCACCTGTACATTTTAAATATCATGATTTCCGGACAGTTTTTCTTATAAATTTTGCTTATTAATCATTCTACCATAAAGCCGTAAACAAACGAATATGTTTATTATAAAAGTTATTCTTCAAAATAGGATATTATCATACATATAAGTCAATATATAATTTATTATCAGAATATTTTTGTGCGAATTGTTTAATTTTTATAGCAAAAATTCTATTCCCAATCAGACTAATATTCTTGAAAATGATAATATTTCTTATTAAAATATAGTTAGAATCAACAAGATTTCAACAAAATGTAAAGGAGGTAACTGTATGCTGTTTAAAACAACTGAGCAGCACGAAGCACTTCGTGCTAAGATCCGGGCCTTTGCCGAGGAGACCGTCAAACCTCAGGCTTTTGCCATGGATCTGGAAAACCGTTTTCCGACAGAAGCGGTAGCAATGCTTGGCGAAATGGATCTGATGGGTATTCCCTATCCCAAAGAATATGGGGGAGCCGGTCTTGATGTCCTGAGTTACGCGATTGCAGTAGAGGAACTTTCTAGAGTGGACGGTGGTACAGGTGTCATCCTTTCTGCCCACACCAGTCTAGGTTCCTACCCCATCGCTGCTTTTGGTACCGAAGAACAGAAACAGAAATATCTGGTTCCCCTTGCCAAAGGTGAGAAAATCGGAGCCTTCGGCCTGACAGAGCCCAACGCAGGATCTGATGCCGGCGGCACTGAGACAACTGCTGTGGATAAGGGAGACTACTACCTGCTGAACGGAAACAAAATCTTTATCACCAACGGTGGAGAGGCTGACATTTATGTAGTATTTGCCGTGACCACACCAGATATCGGCACCCGTGGTATCAGTGCCTTAATTGTTGAGAAAGGCTGGGAGGGATTTACCTTCGGAGATCATTATGACAAAATGGGAATCCGGTCCAGCGCAACCTGTGAACTGCTTTTCAATGATGTGAAAGTACCTAAAGAGAATCTTTTAGGCAAGGAAGGCCAGGGCTTCAAGATTGCCATGAGTACCCTGGATGGCGGCCGTATCGGTATCGCTGCCCAGGCTCTGGGTATCGCCCAGGGAGCCTATGAGGCTGCTGTCAACTATGCCAAGGAGCGTGTCCAGTTCGGCAAGCCCATCGCTTTCCAGCAGTCCATTTCCTTCAAGCTGGCTGACATGGCAACCAAGCTGCGCAATGCCCGCTTCCTGGTTTACTCTGCCGCAGAGCTGAAAGAGGCTCATGAGCCCTATGCCGTGGAAGCTGCCATGGCCAAGATGTATGCTTCCGACATTGCTCTGGAGGTAACCAATGACGCGGTTCAGATCTTCGGAGGAAGCGGTTATCTCAAGGGCATGGATGTGGAGCGTATGTATCGTGACGCCAAGATCACTACTATCTACGAAGGCACCAACGAGATCCAGCGGGTGGTTATCTCAGCAAATATTCTGGGAAAGCCTCCGAAATCAAAGAAGGGACGCCGGTCAGCGGGACCTTCTAAGCCCCTGGGTGTAACAGGCTACCGCAAGGGTATCATCCTTAAGAGCGGCAGTGCCCAGGAAAAGGTAGACAGCCTGGTGGAATCCCTGAAGAAAGACGGTTATGATTTCACCGTAGGAATCCCCATTGACACACCTATCATCGAGGCAGAGCGGGTAGTTTCTGCCGGCAAGGGTATCGGGGACAAGGAAAATATGAAGCTGATTGAAGACCTGGCTAAAGCTGCCGGTGCGGCCATCGGTTCCTCCAGACCCGTTGCCGAGACCCTCAAGTATGTTCCCATGAACCGCTATGTTGGTATGTCCGGCCAGAAGTTCCTGGGCAACCTCTATATCGCCTGTGGTATCTCCGGAGCCATCCAGCACCTCAAGGGTATTAAGGATGCTTCCACCATCGTGGCCATCAATACCAATGCCAACGCACCGATTTTCAAGAACTGTGATTACGGAATCGTTGGGGATGTGAATGAAATCCTGCCCCTGCTTACCGCCGCCCTCGACACCGGTGAGAAGCTTCCGGCACCACCTATGGTTAAGATGAAACGACCCAAGATGCCAAAACCGGATCCCATCGGTCCCCGCTATATCTGCAATGGATGCGGCTATGAGTATATCCCTGAGGAAGGAGACCCGGAGGCAGAGATTCAGCCTGGAACCCTCTTCAGCGCTCTTCCTGACACCTGGGTATGTCCGGAATGTGGAGAACCTAAGGAGAACTTCATCGAAGAATAAACAGCTGTTTGCTGGGACATAAAATATTTATCAGAGCATAAAGCCTATTTATCGTGACAAATATAGAAAGGAGACAGTATGTATAATATCCGAAAAGTGACGGATGACCTTTTCTGGGTGGGAGCCAATGACCATCGGCTTGCACTGTTCGAAAACTGCTTTCCGATTCCTCGTGGTGTAAGCTACAATGCCTATGTGCTTCTTGACGAGAAGACCGTTCTCTTCGATACGGTTGACTGGGCAGGCTGCCGCCAGCTGCTTGAAAATCTTGAGTACGTCCTTGACGGGCGGCCCCTGGACTACCTGCTGGTAAACCATCTGGAGCCCGACCATGCAGCCAGTATCGATATCATCCTTAAGACCTACCCGGATGTAAAGATCATCACCAACGAAAAAGCATTCCTTCTCATGCGCCAGTTCGGTTTCAGTATCGACGAGCATGAGCAGATTACCGTAGCAGAAGGAGATACCTTCTCCTTTGGTACCCACACTGTAACCTTCGTGGCAGCACCCATGGTACACTGGCCAGAAGCTATGGTTACCTTTGATACCACCAACGGTGCCCTCTTCTCTGCCGATGCTTTCGGTACCTTCGGCGCCCTCGACGGCAAGCTCTTCGCCGATGAAGTGGACTTTGACCGTGACTGGCTGGATGACGCCCGCCGCTATCTGGTTAACATCGTAGGAAAATATGGCCCCCACATCCAGCTTCTCTTAAAGAAAGCCGGACCCATTCTGGGCGATATCAAGTATATCTGCCCCCTCCACGGCCCGGTATGGCGGGAGAACCTCATGTACTTCATCGAGAAGTATGACACCTGGAGCAAGTATCTCCCGGAGAAAAAGGGTGTCCTGATCGTCTATGCCTCCATGTACGGCAACACGGAAAATGCCGCCCAGGCCCTGGCCGGACGTCTCTGTGAGAAGGGTATGACCGATGTGGCGATTTATGATGTATCTTCCACCGATGTATCCCAGCTCATCTCCGAAGCCTGGAAGTACAGCCATATCGTGCTGGCTTCCGTAACCTACAACCTGGGAATCTATCCGGCTATGCATAATTTCCTCATGGATATGAAGGCTCTGAATTTCCAGAAACGTACCTTTGCCATCATTGAGAACGGTTCCTGGGCCTGCCGGTCCGGCGATCTCATGAGCGCTTTCATCGAGGACGAAATGAAATATATGGACCTGCTTAACGAGCGGGTATCCCTGGCATCTTCCCTTGGCGCTGGCAAGGCCGGTGAGCTGGAGGCCCTGGCCAATGCCCTGATCGATTCCCTGGAGGGAAAAGAGGACTAAAGATACGGCAGTAACCGTTTACACCTAATAGAGCGTCCTGATAGAGAGACCGGACAGGAAGCTGTGATTTACAGCTGCCTGCCCGGTCCTTTTTGCTAGTGTAAAATTTTTGTA
>DLBH01000052.1:0-6080 GCA_002494165.1 Lachnospiraceae bacterium UBA7026
ACACTACCTTTCGACCCTTACATCATATAGAGAATAAAATATAAGTAAGAACTTGAAGTGGCGCGGCGGGAGGGCCGGTAACAGTCCGCCCCTGCTGGAAATAGAGGAGACCGTGACACGGGATCGTCAGTTAGGGAGAGAGGCCCCTGGCCCGGATGGGACACAGATGTGAAGGAAACCCTGGCCCGGGTGACTGGTCAGGAAAAGGAGATAAATATGATTGCTATAGTAGATTATGACGCGGGGAATCTGAAGAGTGTGGAAAAGGCCTTTTCCGCTCTGGGAGAGGATATAAAGGTGACCAGGGACCGGGAGGAGATTCTCTCGGCAGATGGCATAGTGCTGCCCGGAGTAGGATCATTCGGGGATGCCATGAATAAGCTCTATGAATATGGATTGGTTTCAGTCTTTCAGGAGGCCGCTGCCAGGGACATACCCCTCTTGGGAATCTGTCTGGGCCTCCAGCTGTTTTTTGAATCCAGCGAGGAGTCTCCAGGTATACAGGGCTTGAACCTGCTTCCTGGCCAGGTGAAGCTGATTCCCAGAGAGACAGCCGATGGCCAGATGCTGAAAATCCCCCATATGGGCTGGAATTCCTTAAAGATTAATCCAAATTCCAGACTCTTTAAGGGGATCCCGGAGGAATCCTATGTATATTTCGTCCATTCTTATTATCTTGAGGCGGCTGAGGAAAGGGACGTAGCCGCGTCGACCGAGTATGGGGTCCATATCCATGCCGCCGTGGAACATGGCAACCTTTTTGCCTGCCAGTTCCATCCGGAGAAGAGCAGCAGTGTGGGCCTGCAGATTTTAAAGAATTTTATTGACATCGTACATGACAGCGTGGACTGATGCTGAACTTTGGATAAGGAGCCGAAAATGTTTACAAAGAGAATTATTCCCTGTCTGGATGTGACAGGTGGAAGGGTAGTAAAGGGTGTTAACTTCGTGAATCTGGTGGATGCCGGAGACCCGGTGGAGATCGCCGCAGCCTATGACAAAGCCGGGGCTGATGAGCTGGTATTTCTGGATATTACGGCTTCCTCCGATGCCAGAAATACAGTGGTGGATATGGTTCGCCGGGTTGCGGAAAAGGTATTTATACCCTTTACCGTAGGCGGGGGAATCAGAACCGTGGAGGACTTCCGGGTCCTGCTCCGGGAGGGGGCGGATAAGATCTCCGTCAACACGGCAGCCATTATGAGACCGGAACTAATCAGCGAGGCTGCCGACAAGTTCGGAAGCCAGTGTGTCGTTGTGGCCATAGACGCCCGGAGAAGAGGAGACGGAGGCTGGAATATCTTTAAAAATGGTGGCCGGATCGATATGAAGATTGACGCCGTCGAGTGGGCCATGAAGGCAGAGAAGCTGGGAGCCGGAGAGATCCTCCTGACCAGTATGGACTGTGACGGGACCAAAGAAGGCTATGACCTGGAACTGACCTCTGTGATCTCAGAAAATGTTTCCATCCCTGTTATTGCCTCCGGCGGTGCCGGTAACAAAGATCATTTCTACGATGCCTTTACCCTGGGCAAGGCCGATGCAGCCCTGGCAGCCTCCCTCTTTCATTTTAAGGAGCTGGAGATCCTGGACCTCAAGCATTATCTCCATGACCGGGGCCTGGCCATGAGATTGTAAGCTATGCCTGGTCAGGGCCTGGCCATGAGATTGTAGGCTTTATACAAAGTAAATAAAAACATAATATAATAGCTGTTTTATAAGTTGAAAAAAGAGCTTTCTGTCCTTGCCGGCATATCATGCTGAAGGGTAGAGAGCTCTTTTTTTATCTAATGAACTATGAACTGGTCCGGGTCTGAACCAGGTCTAACCCGGATCCAAACCAGGCCAAAACCGAATTCAAACCAGGCCAAAACCGAATCCAAACCAAGTCCGGGCCTGAACTGGACAGGTCTTGGCAGGTATTAGCGAATCTTAACGGATCTTAGTAGATCTGGTAAGAATTCTTTACGATATTAGGATCTGTAGGATCATAATTCTTGTTGGTCTTGCCGGTAGTATCATTTAAAGTGATCTCACCGAATGGTCCCGGGTTGTCCTCAGACCTGTAGATTCTTACCTTGATCGGGTACTTGTTCTTACAGGCTATCTGGTAGATCATCTTGGCATTGACAGCCTGGACACGGATACAATGGGTAGTGATATTGTGACCGAAGAGATTGTAATATTTTTTCACAAGACGACGGTTATTGGTAGTGTAGTACATGTTGGAGTGGATCAGAATATTGGTATTTCCGACCTTTACAGCCCACTGGTAGTAATGATAGGGGTTGCTTCTCCTGTAGATGAACCATCTCAGATGAAAGCCCTTGTTGAGCCTGTATGTTCCGGTAGGTGTCCCGTTATAATGGCGGGAAGTGGCACAGACAAAGGACTTAAGCGGGATCGTATATTGGCCTGTCCTGGGATCCTTCATAAGGATAGTGAAGGTGTGGGATGACAGGTTGATCTCAAATTGCAGTTTCTTCTTCAGGTACATATTGTAATACTTTTTGGAGAGACCATAGAAATTAGTGATTACCCTGCCATCCTTGGCAAAGGCATAGGTGTAGGCACGGCTTTTACAGTCATAACCCTTCACTGCATAGTATCCATTGGCCAGGGCTTTTCCCTTGTTGATGTAATAGAGGCTGCCCCCGGCTTTCACCCATCCTGTGTAATCAGTCTGGGCCTGGCCGTTCTTATAGTAGACCAGGTCCACTACCTGCTTGCTGTCTGTCACCTCAGCCTGGGCGGAGGAGTCAGGATTGACAATTGCTCCCGCACTCAGCTCTGAAGATGAAGAGGAAGTGATTGTTTCTGTCTTTGAAGCCGCTTCTACTACAGTGGAAGGGCCCTCTGACATAGGAAGCACAGGGCTTGCAGTCGTTAAAAGCAGACAGGCCGCCAGCAGGAAAGCAAAGGTTCTAATCTTTTTGTTCATAACTTTTCTCCTTTTTTAAACAATGATTAGTTCACAAGTACTTTATATTATGTAGTTGACAGTTACTAATACTATGTAATCGACAGTTATTAATATTATGTAGTTGACAGTTACTTTATGAAAGAGAAGGAGTAGGGGGAAAGGCAATGACTGCCTATCCCTGGCCTTCCTCCTGCTTCATTCGTTTGACCGCTGTGGACAGCATCAGTTTGATCCGGTTGATCTGGTTGACCTCACTGGCGCCGGGATCATAGTCGATGGCCACGATGTTGGATTCAGGATATTTTCTCCTCAGTTCCTTGATGACGCCCTTTCCCACCACATGGTTGGGAAGACAGGCAAAGGGCTGGGTGCAGACGATGTTGGGGGCGCCCGCATGGATCAGTTCTACCATTTCTCCCGTCAGGAACCAGCCTTCTCCGGTCTGGTTGCCCAGGGATACAATGGGCTTGGCGTACTCAGCCAGCTGGGAGATCTTGGGCGGGGGATCGAAGCGGCTGCTCTGCTCCAGCTCTTTTCTCATAAAGCCCCGGTAGGTCTCTAAGAATTGGATGAGCATGTTGAGGAGCCGTGCGTTTTTCCGGGACTTGCCCAGGAATTCTGCCTTGAAATTGCTATTGTAGAAGGAGTAGAACATAAAGTCCATAAGGTCAGGCATGACAGCCTCGGCCCCCTCTCTCTCCAGTAGGTCGACCAGATGGTTGTTGGCGTCGGGCAGGAACTTGACCAGGATCTCTCCCACGATACCTACCCGGGGCTTCCTGCCTTCATGGATAGGCAGCCGGTCAAAGTCCTGGATGATTCCTTTTATATTTTTCCGGAACTCGCCGTAGCGGGCCTTTTCCAAGGACTTGACGCAGCGCTTCTTCCAAACCTGGTGAAGGTGGTTGGCTGATCCTTTAATCTTTTCATAGGGCCTTACCCGGTAGAGAACCCTCATAAAGAGGTCTCCGTAGGTGACGGCCTGGAAGGCCCGGATGGTCAGGCCTGGCGTGATCTTGAAGCCAGAGTTTTTCTCCAGGCCCTGGACAGACAGGGAGATGACCGGAATGTAGCCGAAGCCGTTCTTTTCCAAAGCCCGGCGGATAAAGCCGATATAGTTGGTGGCCCTGCAGCCGCCTCCGGTCTGGGTGATCATGACAGCCGTCTTATCCAGGTTATATTTGCCGGAGGTGAGGGCATTCATAATCTGGCCGACCACGATCAGAGAGGGGTAGCAGGCGTCGTTATTCACATATTTAAGGCCCGTATTGACCGCTTCTTTACCCATCTCGGGAAGGAATTCCACCCGGTAGCCGGAATGGGAAAATGCCGGCTTAAACAAGTCGAAATGGATGGGGGACATCTGGGGAATCAGGATGGTATATTCTTCCTTCATCTTTTTGGTGAACTCCACCTTTTCGATACGGGCGGGAACCGGTGCCGGCTCAATCTTGTGACGGTTACGGATCTTTACCGCGGCGATCAGGGACCGGATCCGGATTCTGGCGGCGCCTAAATTGTTGACCTCGTCAATCTTAAGAACTGTGTAAAGCCGGCCGGAACGGGTCATGATATCATTGACCTGGTCCGTGGTTACCGCATCCAGGCCGCAGCCGAAGGAGTTGAGCTGGATGACTTCCAGCTGTTTATTCTTCTTGGCATAGTTGGCTGCCCCATAGAGTCTGGAATGGTACATCCACTGGTCGGAGACGATCAGGGGCCTTTCCACATTGCCCAGGTGGCAGATGGAGTCCTCGCTTAGGACAGCGATGCCAAAGGAGTTGATCAGTTCCGGTATACCGTGGTTGATCTCCGGGTCCACATGGTAGGGACGGCCGCAGAGGACGATGCCCATCTTGCCGGTCTCTGCCAGGTAGGCCAGGGTCTCCTCACCCTTGGCCTGGATATCCTTTCTCATCTGGGCCGCCTCGGCATAGGCGGCGTCTACCGCCTCACCGATTTCTTCCTGGGTCACGTCGAAATGGAGGGAGAGCTCATCAAAGAGTCTGTCCTTTAAGACTTCCGGATTATCCAGGGCCAGGAAGGGGCTGAGGAAGAGGATGGAGGGGTCTCTCAGCTCTTCCATGTTATTCTTGATGTTCTCAGCGTAGGAGGTAACGATTGGACAATTATAATGGTTGGGCGCGTCCGGGGTCAGATTCTCCTCGTAAGGGATACAAGGATAGAAAATGGTATCGATCCCCCGTTTTAAGAGCCACATGACATGGCCGTGGGCGATCTTGGCCGGATAGCACTCGGACTCGCTGGGAATAGATTCTATTCCCAGTTCGTATATTTTCCGGGAGGACTTGGGGGAGAGCTGGACCCGGAACTTCAGTCTGGTAAAAAAGGTGAACCAGAAGGGATAGTTCTCATAGAGGTTCAGAACCCGGGGGATACCGATGGTACCCCGGACCGCCTCCTCCTTCTTCAAAGGTTTGTAATCGAAAAGCCTGTGGTACTTGTAATCATAGAGGTTGGGCACATGCTCCCTGTTTTTCTCCAGGCCCAGACCCCGCTCACAACGGTTGCCGGAGATGAACTTCCTGCCGTTTCCAAAATCATTGATGGTAAGGATACAATGGTTATTGCAGTGCTGGCAGCGGCTCATGGAATTAGAGTATTCCAGGTTGACGATCTCATCGAGGCTGAGCATACTGGTCTCGCCAATCTCGTCCTCCCGCTCCCTGGCGATCAGAGCAGCGCCGAAGGCACCCATGATGCCCGCGATGTCAGGACGGACTGCCTTACAGCCGGAGATCCTCTCAAAGCTGCGGAGTACGGCGTCATTGTAGAAGGTTCCTCCCTGGACTACGATCTTCTTACCCAGCTGGGAAGGATCCGTCAGCTTGATGACCTTGAGTAGGGCATTCTTGATGACAGAGTAGGCCAGTCCGGCAGAGATGTCTCCTACACTGGCACCCTCCTTCTGAGCCTGCTTAACCTTGGAATTCATAAATACGGTACAGCGGGAACCCAGGTCGATGGGGGAGGGGGCAAAGAGGGCCACCTTGGCAAAGTCTGCCACCTTGTAGTTGAGGGACTTGGCAAAGGTCTCGATAAAGGAGCCGCAGCCGGATGAACAGGCTTCATTGAGGAGGACATTGTCCACGGCGTTATTGCGGATCTTGATACATTTCATGTCCTGGCCGCCGAT
>DLBH01000052.1:6129-27768 GCA_002494165.1 Lachnospiraceae bacterium UBA7026
TCCTGGCCGCCGATGTCCAGGATACAGTCCACGTCAGGCTCAAAGAAGGCGGCGGCATAATAGTGGGCCATGGTTTCCACTTCACCGTGGTCCAGGTTAAAAGCTGCCTTGATCAGAGCTTCCCCGTAACCGGTAGAACAGGACCCGGCGATTTCAGCTGTGGCGGGCAGGAGGTCACGGATCTCCTTGATGGCCCGGATGCTGGTCTTTAAGGGACTTCCATTGTTGTTGTCATAAAAATTATAAAGCAGCTGGCCGTCCTCACCTACCAGGGCCAGCTTGGTGGTGGTGGAGCCGGCGTCGATACCCAGGAAACATTTGCCCGAATAGGAGGCCAGGTCTCCCTTTTTTACGGTGAACTGATTGTGGTCCCTGGAAAATGCCTGGTATTCTTCTTCATTATTAAAGAGGGGTTCCAGTCTTTCCACCTCGATCTGCAGCTTCATGTCCGACTCAAAAGCATGGAGCAGGTCATCGATGGTCATGACACACTGGTCACTGGCATTGAGGGCAGCACCCTTGGCCGCGAACAGGTGGGAGTAGGAGGGGTCTATAATATGATCCTCATCCAGATTCAGAGTCCGGATGAAGGCCTGCTTCAGTTCCGGAAGGAAGTGGAGGGGACCGCCCAGAAAGGCCACATGCCCCCTGATGGGTTTACCACAGGCCAGACCGCTGATGGTCTGGTTAACCACTGCCTGGAAGATGGAGGCAGCCAGGTTCTCCTTGGTGGCACCCTCGTTGATCAGGGGCTGGATGTCAGATTTGGCAAAGACACCACAGCGGGCCGCGATGGGGTAGATGGTGTCATAGCCCCGGGCATACTCATTAAGACCGGAGGCGTCTGTCTGCAGCAGGCTGGCCATCTGGTCGATAAAGGATCCGGTTCCACCGGCACAGACACCGTTCATCCTCTGTTCAATACCATTGTTGAAATAGATGATCTTGGCGTCCTCACCGCCCAGCTCGATGGCCACATCGGTCCGGGCGTCATAGTCCTGCAGGGCGTCTGCCACGCAGACAACCTCCTGGCAGAATGGAATGTGAAGATACTCTGAGATGGCCATTCCGCCTGATCCGGTTACGGTGGAGCAGACGGATATGTTGCCCAGCTTCTTTCTGGCTCCGGCCAGAAGGCCTCTCAAGGTCTCTTTGATGTTGGCAAAGTGCCTTTTGTAGTCGGAAAATAAGATATGATGGTCCTGGTCTATGAAGGCTACCTTCACAGTGGTGGAACCAATATCAATTCCCAATGAATGCATAGTCTGTACACATCTCCTTTGTTAAAATATATCCTGATGGCAGTGCGGCTGTTTCCGCCCTGTCCACAGGGCCGGCCTTGGGCCGGTCTTCAGGAAAAGTTATCCTGGTTGGGACTTTTGGATAAATACCCAGGTTCCAGCTGGGATTTTCTGAAAAATTTCCTAATTGTAAATAGTTCGAATCCAAACTATTATAAACGAGTCATAGAAAAAAAACAACAGGAAACATAAAAAAGAATGGCTGGTCATTACTAAAAAAGGGTCCGGACATTTGACAAAGACCATAGGCATTTTATATAATAATAGATATTCTTTTAAACAAAGGAGAGACTATGAACTGGCTGAATAAACTGGAACAGAAATTTGGCAGATACGCGATTTGTAATCTGCCATTATATATTGTCATTTTGTACGGGATCGGGGCTGTCCTTAATATTACGTCCGGCGGGGTATTTTATTATCAGTACCTGAGTTTTAATCCCTATATGGTTCTTCACGGGGAGGTCTGGAGGTTCTTTACCATCCTCATGGCCACCAATGAGAGGAACATTATTTTCCTTGTGTTTATGATGCTCTTTTACTACAGCCTGGGAGAATCCCTGGTCCATGTATGGGGAGCCTTCCGCTTTAATATGTATGTACTGGTTGGTATTCTGGGAACGATTCTGGCATCCTTTATCGTCTATTTCATCATGCCCTCCCAGATGATCTTTACCGATACCTACTACCTGAACCTGTCTATCTTTCTGGCCTATGCGGCCATTTTCCCGGAAATGCGGGTATACCTCTATGCCATTATCCCTGTCAAGGTGAAATGGCTGGCCTTCATCGACCTGGGCCTGCTGGTCTATGAGTTTATTGTAGGCGGCCTGGGTGCCAGGGTATCCATTGTAGTCAGCCTGCTGAACTTCCTCCTCTTTTACCTGTCATCCAGGAATTACAAGAAGATCTCGCCTCAGCAGATCAGGAGGAGGTCCAAGTTTAAGAAAGCGGCGAGAGAGGCGGCTGCCGCCGAGTCGGGACCCTACCGGCACCGCTGTGCCGTCTGCGGGCGGACAGAGCTGGATGACCCGTCCCTGGAGTTCCGTTACTGTTCCAAATGTAATGGTGACTACGAGTATTGTAATGAACATCTTTTCACCCACACCCATGTGAAATAAAGGCCTTTTTTGCAGGCTGGTCCTGCCTGAAAAGCCGGGAGGAAGAAATCATGATCTTATCAGACCAGATGATACTGAGCGCTTCCATAGAAAAAAGAGCCGGTGAGCTGACCCGGATGATCCGGGAGGACCGGGTAGATAACCATGGTCTCTGGTATGCGGTGACAACGGGCAGCAAGGGGAGGAACCTGCTTTTTATCCTGTCCAATTATGAGCTCAGGAACCGCTACTACTGGACGCCTGACCGGAGAGTCCTGGCTCTGGCCGGATCCTGGCCGGAGGCCTGTAAGCTGGTCGCCTCACTTTTTGACGAGGCCCAGGCGGCCCTGGGGTCTGAGACCGGGGAAGGAGAATCCCTGACCGGCAGGGACCTGTGGAATTATTTTTCCCTGAGATAAGAGACCCCTATGTCCGCACAGGGGCTTTCAGGCATGTTTATCCTAGATGACAGGAGATTACCTTCATGCATATTTTATTGCTGATATTAAAAATTATAGGTGGTCTGCTTCTCTTTTTACTCTTACTGCTGATCCTGATCCTGTTTATTGTACTGCTGGTGCCGGTCCGCTACCGTTTTTCGGGAGAGAAAAAAGAAGAAGGCTTTCCTCTGGCCCAGGTGGAGGTCCGCTGGCTTTTGTCCCTGGTCTGCTTTCAGGGGGCTTTCGGCCCCGATGGTCTGACCTACCAGCTGCGGCTGGCCTGGAAGAAGCTTCTGGACAGCAAAGATGACCAGGAGGAGACAAAAGACCAGGAAGACCTGGAGCTTCCCGATGACTTTTTAGAGGAAGAGACAGCTTCCGGCCAGAGTCCGGGCCCTGATGACAGGCCGCCGGAAGAGACGGAACCTGCAGACCAGACAGAAGACGACTCCGGTCAAGAGGACATTTCCACAGAAGACCAGTCTGGTACTGGGGAAAAAACTTCCAAAGAAGACCGGCCTGGAGCTGGGGAGGACATTTCTACGGAAGACCAGTCTGGCACCAGGGAGGAAACTTCCAAAGAAGACCAGTCTGGTGGCGGGGAAGACATTTCCAAAGAAGACCAGGCTTCCGACCAGGACCTGATCGACAAGATTTCCGCTAAGATTCATAGTATCCTGGACAAGCTGGAGGAGAAAAAAGCCTTCCTGGAGGACAAGCTGCAGTTTGGGGAAGAACTCCTTAACACCTTTCCTCTGGATGTGTATTTACCTATTTTACAGGCGACTCTTTACAAACTGCTTAACCATGTGAGACCAAGGACCATAGAGGGCCATGGCTGCTATGGCTTCGAAGATCCCTACACCACCGGCACGGTGACCAGCTACACGGCTATGTTGTATCCTTTCTATGCCGGCAGCCTGGACCTGACCCCGGATTTCACCCGGAAGATCCTGACAGGGGACCTGGAGGGAAAAGGCAGGATCCGGCTGGGTTATCTGCTTTGGATCCTGATCTGGCTGCTTCTGAAAAAAGAAGTCCGCTTTGTCATATGTTATGTTTTGAAACTAAGAAAAAAACCGCGGCAGCCGGCCGGCAAGGACCGGAAGGCACAGGCCCAGGAATAAATCCACCACAAGAGGAGGGTAAAAATGGACAGACAGAATTTCGAAAGTACAGTGAAAACTTTATTTGAGGGCATGGAGAAGGTAGTGTCCACCAGAACAGTAGTCGGCGAACCCCAGATTATAGGAGATACGACCATCGTGCCCCTGGTTGACGTGTCTTTCGGTATGGGTGCCGGGTCATCCAACAAGGATAAGAAGACCGGTGCGGCCGGGGGAATGAACGGGAAGATCTCCCCCAGTGCGGTTCTGCTGATCAAAGATGGAACCACCAGACTTGTCAATGTCCGGGACCAGGATATGATCACCAAGGCTGTTGACCTGGTGCCTGATGTGGTAAACCGGGTATCTTCCTTTATAAAGGACCGGGGCCAGAAGGATCCGGAAGTGGTGGAGGCAGTGGATATAGCTGTCAAAGCGGATGTGGAGGATTTTGAGGAGCAGCTGTAAGTACTGATCGGGCTTCGGAAAGAAATTTAAACTTTTCCTTGCTTTTTCGTTTTCTTTCTGATAGTATAGAACCGTTGTAAGTCTTTCAGACTTAAGTATATTCGCGAGGAGGTGCTATCATGGCTAGATGCGCTATTTGTGACAAAGGTGCTCATTTCGGAATCAAAGTGAGTCATTCACATAGAAGATCAAACAAGATGTGGAAATCCAACATTAAGTCTGTAAGAGTGAAAGTGAACGGAGCTTCCAAGAGAATGTATGTTTGTACTTCTTGTTTGAGATCTGGAAAAGTTGAGCGTGCATAATTTTCAGGATGCATTTTAGGAGGGAATCGGTGATTCCCTCTTTTTATTTCTCTTTTTAGTCATTCCATTTTCCTGGAAAACAAGGTATACTACAAAGAGTGACAACAAACATAAGGAAGTCATCAGTAAAATGTATATATACATGGAGGAATTAATATATGAAAGGAAAAGTGCAGACGGAGTATGGCCAGATCATAATCGATGAGGAAGTTATCGCAAAGTATGCCGGTATGAACGCAGTTGAGTGCTTTGGTATCGTAGGCATGGCTTCGGTGAATGTGAAAGACGGGCTTGTCCGCCTTCTGAAAAGGGATAACATCACTAAGGGTGTGACAGTCAGACTGAATGATAACAAGATCAGCATTGACTTTCATATCATAGTGGTCTATGGCGTGTCCATAGCCACAGTGACAGAGAATCTGATTGAGAATGTAAAGTATAAAGTAGAGTCTCTCACTGATATGGAAGTGGAGCACATCAATATTTATGTGGAAGGTGTGCGGATTGTAGACTGACCGGGTCCCGGACAGTGATTCAGAGTGCCAAGAATGAAGGAGGAGAAATTGTGAATATACAATCGATCGATGCGAAAACCTTTCAGAAGATGTTTCTGGGGGGTGCGGCCCGAATCAATTCTCAGAAAGAATACATCAATGAGCTGAATGTTTTTCCGGTTCCTGACGGGGATACGGGAAGTAATATGTCCATGACCATATCATCGGCAGCCAGGGATGTTTCTGCTATAGAAGAGCCGAATATAAAGGATTTATGTAAGGCGATCAGGAATGGATCCCTGAGGGGTGCCCGGGGTAACTCCGGTGTTATCCTGTCCCAGCTTTTCCGGGGCTTTACCAAGTCTGTCTCCAAGACTGAGAGCCTGGGCAAGGCCGACATCGCTACTGGTTTCGGCAAGGCTGTTGAGACTGCCTACAAGGCTGTTATGAAGCCCAAGGAAGGTACGATCCTCACCGTGGCCAAGGGTATGGCTGATAAGGCAGAAGAACTGCTGGCTGACCAGGACATGGAGCTGGTTCCCTATCTTGAAGCCGTGGTAAGCTACGGTTACGAGGTTCTGCAGAAGACACCGGACCTGCTGCCGGTGCTCAAGGAAGCCGGAGTAGTGGATTCCGGCGGCCAGGGCCTTATGGAAGTAGTCCAGGGGTGTCTTGATGCCCTGACCGGTAAGGTGACAGATTTTGAACTTCCCGACTCAGTCCATGCCCAGCCGGCTGCTTCTGTGGCAGTCCAGCCTGAGACTATCTCAACTGCCGATATCAAGTATGGCTATTGTACTGAGTTTATTATCATGCTGGACAAGCCTATGTCAGAAGAGGAGGAGAACGAGTTTAAAAAGTATCTTCTGTCCATCGGTGACTCCCTTGTATGTGTCGCTGATGAGGAGATCTGTAAGATTCATGTGCATACCAACCATCCCGGCCAGGCCTTTGAGAAAGGACTGACCTACGGTCCCCTTTCTAATATGAAGGTGGATAATATGCGCATTGAGCACAATGAGAAGCTGATTAAGGATGCGGTAAAGAAGGCCAAGGAGCAGAGGGCTGAAGAGGCGGCGGCTGAGGAAGCCAGGAGACTCCAGTCTGAGGCTGACGGCGTTAAGGAGCCTGTGATTGACAAGGAGTTCGGCTTTGTGGCTGTCTCTGTGGGAGAAGGCTTCTCTGAGATTTTCACCAGTCTTGGTGTAGACGGCATCATTGAAGGCGGACAGACCATGAATCCCAGTACTGAGGACATCCTCAATGTAATCGACCAGGTTCATGCCAGTCATGTCTTTGTCTTCCCCAATAATAAGAATATTATCTTGGCCGCTGAGCAGGCCAGAGACTTGACCGATGATAAAGAGGTCCACGTCATTCCTACAACGACCATCCCCCAGGGTATCGCTGCCATGGTAGGCTTCATGCCTGAGGCAGGCCTGGAGGAGAACCTTTCCAGCATGGAGGAGAGCTTCGAATTCATCAAGAGCGGTGAGGTTACCTATGCGGTCAGGGATACGATGATCGATGGAAAAGAGATTCACAGCGGAGACTATATGGGTATCAATGACAAAGGAATCGCCGCAGTCGGTACTGAACTTGACGATACGGTATACCAGCTGGTTAAGTCCATGGCAGATGATGAGTCTGAGCTGATCACTATCTATTATGGACAGGATGTGAGTCTGGACCAGGCCCAGGCGGTTGCCGGGAAGATAGAGGCCCGTTTCAAAGACTGTGAGGTTGAGGTCAACTATGGCGGCCAGCCCATCTACTATTATCTCTTGTCGGTAGAGTAGAAGACAGGGTGTCTGCCGGACCGGATCAGACAGGATATGGCAGGGGCTGCCGAAGCAGAGATGAGGGAGACGATCCGTCCCGTCAGCTGGTTCGGCAGTCCCTTTTTTGCATCGTGGTATTTGAAAAGGGATACTTTTAATAGTGATATTAAAATGATACTTTAATATAGAGAAAGTTTAGATAGCGATATAAAAAATGATCCTTTAAATTGAGAAACTTAAAATAGCGATTTAAAAAAAGAGAAACTTTAAAATTGAGATACTTCAAATAATGATAATTAAAAATAGAGATACTTTAATTAGATACATTTTAAATAGCATACCATTAAAATTGTGATACTAATTTTTAAGAAGAGAACATAAAGGTGACTTATGAGACAAGCATCCATACCAGTAAGAGAAATTAAGGGAATTGGGGAGAAGACAGAGAAGCTGCTGGCCAGGCTGGGCATCCGGACGGCAGACCAGCTGACCCACCACTATCCCAGGTGTTATATTACTTACCCGGACCCCATCCCCGTAAGTGAGGTCCGGACCGGCATCCGCTGCTCCATAGAGGCCAGCCTGGATTCCCCGGTCCATATGCGGACGACCAGGCGGGTCAAGATCTGCTCCTGCCTGGTAAAGGACGGGACCGGCAGCCTCTTTCTGCGTTGGTTTAACATGCCCTATCTCAGAAACAGCCTGCAGCAGGGAGAGACTTACATCTTTACCGGAATCCCGGTCTTTAAGGATGGGCGGATGATGATGGAGCAGCCGGAGGTCATGAAGAAGGATAAGTACACGGACCAGGCCCAGACCCTGCAGCCGGTCTACCCCCTGACGGCCGGCCTGTCCAACAGGACCCTGAGAAAGGCTCAGAAAGAGGCCCTGGATATGGTGGATACCGGGGACTACCTGCCCGAGTCCGTCAGGGCCTACTATGACCTGATGCCTGAGGGACCGGCCTTAAGGGAGATTCATTTTCCCGTCAGCCCGGACCGTCTTGACCAGGCCAGAAAAAGAATCATTTTTGATGAGTTTTTCCGTTTTTTTGCCTCCCTTTCCCTGGTAAGAGACAGGGAAGAAAAGGCCCTCAATCATTATATGATCCCCTTTGATGACCGGATGGAGGCCTTTGTGGCCGGCCTGCCCTTCTCACTGACAGAAGCCCAGAGGGAGGCCATAGAAGATATCCGCAGGGATTTTTCCGGAACCACAGCCATGAACCGGCTGGTCCAGGGAGATGTGGGCTCCGGTAAAACTGTTGTGGCGGCAGCCGCCATCTACGGTGTGGTCCTGGCCGGCCACCAGGCAGCCCTCATGGCCCCCACTGAGGTCCTGGCCAGGCAGCACTATGAGACCTTCCGGACTTTTCTGGATCCCTATGGCATAAAGACCGACCTGTTGACCGGGTCCACCCGGGCGGCAGAAAAAAGAAGGATTTTGCAGGAATGTGCCTCAGGAGAGATCCAGATCCTCATCGGCACCCACGCCGTCATAGAAAAGGCCGTCTTCTTTAAGAGCCTGGCCCTGGTAGTCACCGACGAGCAGCACCGGTTCGGAGTCCGCCAGAGGGAGGCCTTCATGAAGAAGGGGCAAGACCCTCACGTCCTTGTCATGAGCGCCACACCCATACCCAGAACCCTGGGCATCATTCTTTACCGGGACCTGGATGTGACCATCATAGACCAGTTACCGGCCTCCAGGCTGCCTGTAAAAAACAGTGTGGTCGGCCAGTCCTACCGGCCTGCGGCCTGGCACTTTCTGGAGAAGCAGGCGGCTGCCGGCCACCAGGCCTTTGTCATCTGTCCTATGATCGAGGAAAATGAAAAGCTGGAGCTGGAGAGTGTGAATTCCTATGCTGCCAGCCTGGCAGCGGCCCTGCCGCCCTCTGTCCATGTGGAGGCTCTGACCGGTCCCATGCCCGCTGCCAGAAAGCAGGAAGTCATGGACCGGTTCCTGGCCAACCAGACCCAGATTCTGGTGTCCACCACCGTTATTGAGGTGGGGATTGACGTTCCCAATGCCACAGTCATGCTCATAGAAAATGCAGACCGTTTCGGCCTGGCCCAGCTTCATCAGCTGAGGGGCCGGGTAGGCAGGGGCAGGGCCCAGTCCTACTGTATCTTCCTGTCCGCCTCGGACAAGGAGGAAGCCAGGGAAAGACTATCGATCATCGGCCATTCCAACAATGGTTTCGAGATTGCCGAAGAGGACTTGAAGCTGCGGGGCCCGGGAGATTTTTTCGGAACCAGGCAGAGCGGGACCATGAATTTTGCCCTGGGAGACATTTACGCCAATGCCGATATCATGAAAATGGCTTCGGATGCGGTGGACCATCTGAGGGAGGAAGGCTATGATTTTGCCTCGGAGCCAGCCTTTTCCCTGGACCAGAGCCTGGGCTTTGCCAGAAGCATTTAGCCGTAAACATATTTAATACAAGTGGTCCTTTATTCCTTGACAAAAATTTTAGTTATTATAAAATAAATATTAGAAATTATATTATTTATTGAGCAGGGTTTTGGAGCTTGCGAAACCCAGGGCAAGCCGGGGGTTTGTCTGCTGGCCTGGCAGGGCCGGAGCTACTTTGGGATATGGTCCGGTCCGGAATCCTCAGGAATTCCGGATGGAGGCAGGAGACAGATGAGAGTAATTGCAGGAACAGCCAGAAGATTACAGCTTAAGACTTTAGAGGGGCTCGATACGCGTCCTACGACAGACCGGATCAAAGAGACCCTTTTTAATATGCTTTCTTTTGGTATGGAAGGGAGTCATTTCCTGGACTTGTTCGCCGGCAGTGGAGGCATCGGTATCGAAGCCCTCAGCCGGGGAGCGGCAGAGGCGGTTTTCGTCGAGAGAAACGGTAAGGCCGCAGCCTGCATTAGGGATAATCTCAAGCATACCAGGCTGGAAGACCGGGCTACTCTGATGGTCCGGGACGCGGTCACAGCTCTCCGCCTTATGGAAGGCCGTCAGCCCTTTGATTACATTTTCATGGATCCTCCCTACGGCAGGCTGCTGGAGAAGGAGGTCCTGCTCTATCTGGGCCAGTCCGGTCTCTGTGGTCCCCGGACCCTGGTCATCGTGGAATCAGACCTGGACACAGACTTTGATTACCTGGACCAGACAGGGCTTGAGATCGTCCGGGAAAAGGTCTATAAGACCAACATGCACACCTTTCTCAGGCGGCCTGACTAAAAAAATAATACAGAAAGCAGAGGACACAGAACTTTATGACTACCGCCATTTATCCAGGCAGTTTTGACCCCATCACCTACGGACATCTTGACGTGATCGAACGTGCCGCCAAGGTATTTGACCGATTGATTATCGGAGTTCTGAACAATTATAGCAAGAAGGGCCTCTTCTCAGTGGAGGAGAGACTGGAGATGATCAAGGAAGTAACCTTCCAGTACCCTAATGTGGAGATCATGGCCTTCGATGGCCTCCTGATTGATTTCACGGACAAGGTCGGAGCCCAGGTGATCGTCCGGGGCATCCGGGCCGTATCGGATTTTGAGTATGAGCTCATGATGGCCCAGACCAACAAGCGGCTCAAGGATAATGTTGAGACCGTCTTTTTCGCTACCAGTGCCGAGTACTCCTACGTCAGCTCCAGCACTGTGAGAGAGCTGGCTTATTTTGGGGGAGAGATCGACCAGTTCGTGCCCCCCAGTGTCCGGCAGAGAATCTTGGAGAAATATTGAAATAGTAAATATATATACATAAGGAGAGTAAAGAACCATGGCAGATATGACGATGGAACAGTTGATCGATGAAATTGAAGTTTATATTGATAACTGCAAGACAGCAGGCGTCCTCAGCGGCGGAAGTATGATCAAGGTGAACAGGGAGGAGCTCCTGGCCATGCTCGAAGAGCTTCACACCCAGCTTCCCCGGGAGCTGGCAGAGGCCCGGCAGGTACTGAGAACCAAGGAAGCCATTATCGCCGATGCCAAGTCCAAGGCAGACAGGATTGTCAAAGAGGCTGCCAAGGAGGCCGGCACCATGATCGAGAATCATGAGATCGTAAACATGGCTAACCTCAGGGCTGCCGATATTATGGGTGAGGCCCAGAAGGAAGCCGATGAACTGTCCTCTTCCTCCAGGGAGAATGCCAGGGCTGTCCAGACCGGAGCCCTTCAGTATGCCCAGAACATGCTGGAAGGACTGGAGTACATGTACAGCAGCATCATTTCCCAGGAGCAGGACTACTTTGAGGCTATCATCGACAAGCTGAGAGAGCAGCACAGCCAGATCCTCGCCGACAAGCAGGAGATCGACATGCAGCTGGGCGCAGGCGGCAGAATGACCCGCAGCAGAGAGCAGTTTGAAAAGAAGGAAGAGCCGGCTGAGGCAGGCGCTAAAGAGGAATAAAGAAGACTGACTACATCTTGTGTGTAAGGGCAGATATGAAAGGGTGACCCTACCCCATACAGACCCTTTTCTCTTGCCCACATAATGTTGCCTACTTGCCGAGATTAATTCTTGACAAAGATTTTGGCCATGTGTATAATAGCAAGAGTATGAGTAAAATGAGGTTGATAAATGATGACGATTAATATTTCAGAAATTCTATCAGCCCCGTCTGTATCCAGGACTTACACGGTCTGTCCCGGCTTTGAGAGGCTGAAGCTTAGAAGGCAGTCTTACCCGGTCAGCCACAAGGAGGATTTCCTCCTGCAGGTGGAGAAGAGGGAGGACGGCAGCCTGACCGTAGCCGGAGAGACGGAGATCAGGATTTTGATGCCCTGTGACCGTTGTCTTGATGAGGTGGAGATGACCTTTCCTGTCCATATAGACAGAAAGATTCCTCTGGCTTCTTCAGAAGATACAGATGAAGCTCCAGACAAAGATGAACTGAGTTTTCTGGACGGATGTATGTTAGATGTGGATAAACTTGTCTGTGACGAGGTTGTGGTCGCACTCCCATCAAAGGTTCTCTGCAGAGAAGACTGTAAAGGATTGTGCAGTACCTGCGGCGCGAATCTCAACCATGAGACCTGCAGCTGCGGTCACGAAACATCAGATTTACGGATGGCGGCAATCCAGGATATCTTCCGGGAATTTAATCAGGGAAAGTGATGGCGGGATCTTTGTCAAAAATAGATTGAGCAAGAGGAGGTGTGACCATGTCTATTTGTCCAAAGAATAAGTCTTCCAAGGGAAGAAGAGATCGTCGTAGAGCAAACTGGAAGATGAGTGCTCCTACGTTAGTAAAGTGCAGCAAGTGCGGTGCTTTAACGATGCCCCACAGAGTCTGCAAGGCTTGTGGCAGCTATAATAAAAAAGAGATCGTAGCTGTTGATTAATCGAATCATATGGCTTGGTTACAGGGTTTTACAGAAATGAAGTAAAACCCTGTTTTGCGTTTCAGGGATAATTGCCGCCAGTCTTGTTTTGAATCTGTCTGGTGTCTGTCCCTGGTCTTGCTATGAATCTGTAAGGGTCTGCTGTGGTACTTGCCGGCAGCTCTCTCCTTATCCCCAAAAATATTTGCATAAGGCTGGTCTGGTATGTTAAAATAAGGCAGTCTGTCAGCATAGACGGGGGCTTGACCCGGCCGGGCTGACAGGAATTCAGAATTTTTAGTCATTGACGGATGAAACTGAGTAGGATCCAGGGATTGTACCCTGGATTTTTTAAGGAAGGCCAGGCTGGGCTGGAGAGGAAGAGGCAGACCCTGGCCTGAACAGATAAAGGAAGCCCATAACCTTTGGAGGAGAAAAGGATGAGCAAACAGGTGAACCATTTAAATAGAAACACAAAGATTCTGTCCGGGACCAGGACCGGTACGCCTATCCTGTGCCTGGCTATTTATGTATCCTTTTACCTGGTATTTTTCCTGACCTATTTTGCCCAGCGCATCCACCCCGGCAGGCTGACCAACCTTGGTATAGAGACCGTCACTGCCGTGATGGAGGCAGGCTTTTTCCTGGCGGCCGGTATCCATGTGGCCCAGGCCTGGAAGACGGCGGGCCGGGATAAGGGAAGAGGCAGAAGAGGGGAGTATTTTACCCGGCTCATGTTAAGGGCAGCCTTTCACAGTCTGCTGGCTTATGTCCTGATCGGTATTCCCGTGGATGTCCTGGTCAGGGGCCACCACTTTTTTGTGGCGGTTAAGAATATTCTGGCTATTATATCCCTGCCTAAACTGGCGGCTCCTTTTCTAAGCCTGACCATGGTCTACCTGCTGGCGGCCCTGGCCTGGCCCCGGTGGAGGAGCCTGCGGGAGAGCAGCCTGACCGTTGCCCTCCTGTCCCTGGCAGGCCTGGCCTTTTTCTTCCTGCCCGAAGGGATCTTAGGCTATGGCCTTTTAGGCGTCTTTTTTGGAGGAGACAGCATCGGCTGTATCCCCATAGCAACCCACCTGGCCATCTTCTTTCTGGGTGCCCGCTGCGGCGGCAGGGACAGCTACTCGGTCTTTGACCTTGTTAACCTGGCAGTACTGACCTTTTTTGGCTTTATGGCAGGAGTCTTTTATATACTGGGAAGCAGGGAAGGCATCTTTATGATGGCAGGCTTTGTGGCTGCTTTTGCTATCATGTGGATTCTAAAGCTCCTGACCCCCCTCCTGGAATTACTCTATCATGGGGCAGAGTCCCTGGCAGGCCTGGCCAGGACCCGGGTGGTCTATGTCTGGACGGGGGATAATGATACCGCCTCGGCCTTCCACAGGACCAGTGTTTATCTGCTGGGCTACCTTCTTCTTTTCGGACTCATGGCCCTTCTGGTATTCATGCCTTTTGTGGAGGCAGGCAGGTCCCTGGTCTGGGTCGGTGACGCCCTCAACCAGTATGTGCCCAAGCTCCACCGCTTCCTCCGCTATGTGCCGGGGGTCTTCCATGACATTTTCCAGGGCAACCTGGATTTCCAACAATATGATTTTACTTCCGGTATGGGGTCCCAGGTGGCCATCTCCTATGACCCTGTCTACTGGCTTTACCTTTTACTGCCCAAGGGAAATATTGACCTGACCTATACCATCATGACCCTGGTCCGTTTCTTCTTAGCCGGCCTGTCCATGATGGCCATGGCCCTCTATTTTAAGAAGTCCTACCTGGCTTCCCTGCTGGCAGGAATCTGCTATGCCTTCTCCGGCTTCATGCTCTATGCCGGTATCAGGCATTTCCAGTTTATTACCCCTCTGATCCTCCTGCCCCTCATGGTCATGGCCATGGAGCAGCTGATCAGACATGGGAAATGGTATATGATGACAGTCCTGGTGGCTTTGTCCCTGCTCTGTTCCTACTATTTCCTCTATATGAATACCATAGCCCTGGGCTTCTATTTTGTCTGCCGGGTCCTCTGCACCAAAGAATACCGTAAGCTTAAGTTTTTCTTTGCCAGGGGCTTTACCATAGTGGGCAGCTATGTCCTGGGTGCCATGATAGGCGGACTCTCCCTCTTTACCTCCTTCGGAAGCTACCTGACCTCCGGAAGGACAGGGGAGAAGGCGGCCAATTCCATGATTACCAAGTCCATGCTTTTCTACAGGATGGAGTGGATCATGGACCTCTTTATTTCGTCCTGTACCTACATATTTTCACCGGGCAACTGGCTGAAGATCGGCACCATTCCCCTGGCCGTCTACGGGGTGGTCCTCTTCTTTACCAGGGACAAGAAAAAGGAGAAGAAGTTTTTCTTTATCCTTCTGACCCTCTTCGCCATCTTCCCGGTATGCGCCTACATTTTCGGAGGCTTTTCCAATATCAATAACCGCTGGTCTTACATCTACACAGCCTTCCTATGTTTCGCCATAGCCGAGTGCTTTGACGCCATGGACCGGCTGAGCCTCTTAGAGACCAGGATCATGACTGGCCTGGCCGTCTATTACAGCCTGCTGGTGGTATTTGCGGAGAAGTTCCACTCACCTTCAGTCTGCGGCTCCTGTGCCTTTGTGGCCCTGACCCTGGCCCTGATGCTTCTGGCTAATACAGGCAGGGTCGACATCCGTAAGGGGACCCTGCAGGCCCTGGTTCTGCTGGTTTCCCTGGTCACGGTCCTCTACAACAGCAATGTCTACCTGCTGCAGACCTCGGACAAGACGGGGGAGACCCTGGTGGAGCAGTACACCCGCTATAATTCGGATAAGTACCTGGGAGCTACATCCCTGCGCTATCTGGACCAGCTTCCTGACTATGACGGGGAGGACGGCTTTTTCCGCAGTGTGAACTTAAAGACCAAGATGACCACCCGCTGCAGCAGCCTGGTTTATGGATATAAGGATATCGCGACATTTTCTTCGACCCTGACCGGCAGTATCGTAGACTACAACCGGATGATGGGCAACTGCGACTGGACCATGGTCAGCCTCTTTGACTATAATTCCAGGACCATCATGAACGAGCTGGCAGCGGTGAAATATATGGGAGTGTCTTCCTCCAACTGCCGGGAGATGATTCCCTATGGTTACGAGAAGGTTTTTGACACCCAGACAGGGGACAAGTCCTGGCCTATCTATGAGAACCAGTACGCCCTGCCGGTGGGCTATACCTATCCCACCATCACTCCGGCTTCCAGTCTTGATGGCCTGTGCGCTGCCCAGAAGCAGGAGGCCAGCCTCTTGACGGCCATCGTGGATGACCAGGATCTGGCAGCCGACAGCAACCTGACCCGGATAGATGACCTGCCTTTGACCGTGGAGAAACTTGCCTGCAGTAAGGTGGACTACGACGGCATCGACATCAAGGATAGCATCCTGACCATCCAGAAGCCCAATGCCTCGGCAACCTTCTACTATGATATGCCAGAAGGGTCTGAGGTCTACATGTCCTTTAAAGGTGGAATCTATGAGACCAACGACGGCAAGGAACATGTCAAGAGCATGATCCTGGAATACGGGGACCAGACCTACACTACTGCCTTCCGGTCAGATACTTATAATACAGGCCAGGAGGAGTGCGTGATGAACCTGGGCTACTATCAGGATGGCGGCCAGGGGTCCTTTACCATCCGCTTTGGCAAAGAGGGGATCCTTCGCTGTGAAGGCATCGACGTCTATGCCCAGCCCATGGCAAGCTACCCGGACCGGGTGGCAGTCCTTGGGGAAAATGTTCTTGAGGATGTGAAGGTATCCAATAATACCCTGGAAGGAAATGTGGATCTGCCTTCCGATAAAATGCTTGTGATTGCCCTTCCCTACCAGAGCGGCTGGACCGCCTGGATTGACGGGAAGCGGGTTAACATACAAAAAGTAAACTACCAGTATATGGGATTGAATGTGCAGGCAGGCCGGCACAGCATCCGGCTTCACTACCAGATTCCGGGGCTGCGGATCGCCTTTAGCTTTATGGCTTTGGGAATCCTTCTCTTTGCGGCCATCATTGCTTTCAATCATTTCCGGAGAAAAAAGACATATCGACATTAGGAAGGAGTTCTTTTTATGAGTAAGTATACAGTGGTAGCCTTAGATGCCATGGGCGGGGACAATGCCCCCTCAGAGATCGTCAAGGGTGCCGTGGACGCGGTAAATGAGCGCCCTGATGTGAAGGTCCGTCTCTACGGTGACGAGGCCAGAGTCAATATGGTTCTCGGTGGTTACAGCTACAACAAGGACCAGGTGGAGGTAATCCATACGACCCAGGAGATCGAGGTGGAGGAATCACCGGTTTCCGCCATCCGGACCAAGAAAGATTCATCCCTGGTCCGGGCTATCCAGTCCGTCAAGCTGGGGGAGAGTGACGCTGTGGTGTCCGCCGGCAGTTCCGGTGCCGTTCTGGTGGGCGGCCAGGTTCTGATCGGCAAAAGCAAGGGAGTCAAAAGAGCGCCTTTAGCACCCCTGGTTCCCACGGAAAAGGGTGTGTCCCTGCTCATCGACTGCGGGGCCAATGTGGACGCCAGACCGGAGCACCTGCTCCAGTTTGCCCAGATGGGCTCCATATATATGGAGCATGTGGTAGGAATCCCCAATCCTAAGGTAGCCATCGTCAATATCGGAACCGAGGAGAACAAGGGTAATGCCCTGGTCAAGGAAGCCTTTCCCCTCCTCAAGGAATGCAAGACCATTAATTTTACCGGCAATATCGAAGCCAGGGACATACCGGCAGGCGGGGCCGATGTCATCGTGACAGAGGCTTTTGTAGGCAATGTCATCCTGAAGCTGGAGGAAGGTCTGGCCAAGACCATCCTCAAGATCGTCAAGGAGGGCATGATGTCCTCTGTGAGGGGTAAGATCGGCGGCCTTCTGGTCAAGCCGGCCCTCAAGGAATCCCTGAAAATGTTTGACGCCACAGAGCATGGCGGAGCCCCCCTCTTAGGCCTGAAGGGGCTGGTGGTCAAGATTCACGGCAATGCTACAGCCAAGGAGACCAAGCACGCCATTTTCCAGTGTGTCACCTTCAAGGAGCAGGCCATCAATGAGAAGATCGCCGCCAATCTCACCGTGCCCAAGTCTCCGAAAAAAGCCAGAGAGGAAGCATGAGCATGAAAGAGTCGCGTCTTAACCAGCTGGCCCTTTTGGAGGACCGGCTGGATTATCATTTTAAAAGCAGACATCTTCTGGACCTGGCCCTGACCCACAGTTCCTATGCCAACGAGCACAAAGGCAGGAAGAAGACCAACAATGAGCGGCTGGAATTTTTGGGTGATGCCGTTCTGGAGCTGGTGGTATCCTCTTTTCTCTTTAAGGCCTATCCCACCTATGCCGAAGGTCAGCTGACCAAGCTCAGAGCCAGTCTCGTCTGCGAGTACAGCCTGGCCATCTGTGCCAGGGAGATCAATCTGGGAGACTACCTCCTGCTCAGCAGGGGAGAGGATATGACAGGGGGAAGAGAGAGGGATTCCATCCTCTCTGACGCCTATGAGGCAGTGATCGGCGCCATCTACTTAGACGGCGGCTTTGACTGTGCCCGCGGCTTTATTGAGAGCTATCTCCTCCATGACATTGAGGATAAGAGCTTATTTTATGATGCCAAAACGATATTGCAGGAGATGATCCAGGGTGGTCTCGGCGGCAGGCTGACCTACCAGCTTGTCGGGGAGAGCGGTCCGGATCATGACAAGAAGTTCCGGGTGGAGGCCAGAATTGACGGAAAGCCTTACGCATCCGGTGAAGGAAAGACCAAAAAGGGGGCGGAGCAGATTGCCGCCTATCAGACCATTTTACTTTTGAAAAAGCAGTAGGTGGACCATGTATCTGAAAAGCATTGAAATCAATGGTTTCAAATCATTTGCCAATAAAATCGTGTTTGAATTTCCCCATGGAATCACCGGTATTGTGGGCCCCAATGGAAGCGGCAAGAGCAATATCGGCGACGCGGTCCGCTGGGTTTTGGGAGAGCAGTCTGCCAAGCAGCTGCGGGGCGCCAGGATGGAGGATGTCATTTTTTCGGGCACGGAACGACGCCGGCCCATGGGTTATGCCTATGTGGCCATCACCTTTGATAATGAGGCCGGAACCATTCCCCTTGACTACTCTGAGGTGACGGTGGCCAGGAGGGTCTACCGGTCTGGTGAGAGTGAGTATCTCTTAAATGGCAGCGTCTGCCGCCGCAGGGATATCGTGGAGCTCTTCTATGACACGGGAATCGGCAAGGAAGGCTACTCTATCATAGGCCAGGGTCAGGTTGAGAAGATCCTGAGCGGAAAGATCGAGGACAGCCGGGAGCTTTTTGACGAGGCCGCCGGCATAGCCAAATATAAGAAAAACCGGGCGGTGACCCGCAGGTCTTTAGAGAAGGAGAGACAGAACCTGGAGAGGGTGACTGACATTCTCACAGAGCTGGAAAAGCGGGCCGGCCCCCTGGAAAAGCAGAGCGAGAAGGCCAGGGAGTACCTGAGGCTTAAGGACCGGGAAAAAGACCTGGACCTGACCCTTTTCCTCTATGATTACAATCATCTTAAAGAGGAGGCCGGGGACCTTAAGGACCGCCACCAGATCGTCAGCGGGGACCTGGAGGCTACCAGGGACTCCTATGAAAAGATAAAAAAGGAAAATGCATCCTTCCAGGAGGAGGGGGACCGGGTCTCCCAGGCTGTGGAGGACAGGGAGTCTGTCCGGGAAAGCAGCCGGTCCAGGAAGGAAGAGGAGGACCAGCAGCTGGTCCTCTTAGAACAGAAAAGAGAAACCAACCTTCGCCTGATCGCCCACTATGATGAGCTCTGCGGCCAGATTGTGGAAGATATGGAGGAGAAGAAGGGCCAGATCGCGGACAGGGAAAGAGACCTGCTCACAGGCAGGGAGGCCCTGGCCGGCAAGGAAAAGCTTCTGGCCGGCAAAGAAGAAGAGCTGGAGGCCTGCCGGCAGGACCAGACCAGCTGTGAGGCCAGGATCGACCTGAGAAATAAAGAGATCTTCTCTCTCATGTCCAGCCAGACTGACATGAAAGAGAAGCTGTCCCGCTATGAGACCATGGAGGAACAGCTGGCCATAAGGGAGGCGGAATTCAACAGCCGCAGCCTGCGCATCCGCAGTGACCTGAAGGAGGCCAGGAAGCAGGAACAGGAAAATGAAGGCCTGCTGGCGGCAGCCCAGGGGAGACTGTCGGAGCGCAAAAGAGCCTGGGAGACCCTGAAAGCCCGGGAGGAGGCCATGAAGGAGGAGGAGGACCGGCTCCAGGCCCAGATCGACCAGGCCAACCAGGAATACCTCCGGGCCAGGTCCCGTTATGAGACCCTTTATAATATCTCAGAGCGCTATGAAGGCTACAACAGGGCCATCCAGAAGGTCATGGAACAAAAGGCACATAACCCCGGCATCATCGGTGTTGTGGCTGATATCATCAAAGTGGAAAAACGCTATGAGACCGCCATTGAGATCGCTCTTGGCGGGGCTCTGCAAAATATTGTCACCGAGGACAACCCGGTGGCCCAGAAAATGATCTCCTTCCTGAAAAAGGACAGACTGGGCCGGGCCACTTTCCTGCCCCTGACCAATGTCAGGCGGAGAAATATCGCCTTTTCTCCTGCCATACTGGAGGATGAGGGCGTAATTGGTGTGGCCAGCAGCCTGGTGACTGTGGACCAGCGGTTCGAAAGCCTGATCCAGTCTCTCCTGGGCCGGACCATCGTAGTGGATACCATGGACCATGCCCTTCTCTTATCAAGGAAGAATAATTTCAGTCTCAGGATCGTCACCATAGATGGCGAGCTCTTAAATCCGGGAGGCTCCATCACCGGCGGGGCCTACCGCCATTCCGGCAACCTGCTGGGAAGAAAGAGGGAGATCCAGGAATACAAGGCGGCCATGGAAGACCAGAAAGGCAAGAGAGACCAGACCGACCAGACCTTAAAGACCCGCAGACAGGAGAGGGAGGACTTCCATAAGGAGGTCAGGGAAAAGAAGGACCAGCTGGAAGAGATCGAACTGCAGATCCATGACCTTTCCCGGCAACAGCCCTTACTGAAAGAAAAGACCCAGGACCTGGTCCGCCAGGAAAAGGGTCTGGACAAGGAATACCAGATTCTCCGGGACCAGCTGGCCGAGATCCGGGACCAGAAGGAGGAACTGGCCCTCCAGGAAGAGGACCGGGAGCAGATCCACCGCCAGAATTCATCCAGCTTAGAAGACCTGCAGGAGGAGCTGGCCGCCATTAACAGCCGGCTCAGTGACCTGGACCAGGAGAAAAACCAGCTGATCCTGGAAGTGTCAAGGCTCAGGCAGCAGCTGGACTTCCTCAGCCAGGACAAGGACAGACTGGCTGCAGAGATCGTTACACTCAAAGAAAACCAGGCTAACAGCCTCAAAGAAAAAGCCCGGCTGGAGCAGGAGAACCAGGAGGCCTTAAGGCTTTCCGAGGACCACAGGCAGCGGTCAGACCAGATTAAGACAGAACTGAAGGCTCTGGACCAGGAATTAGCAAGTCTCAGGGAGCAGAGAAACCAGCTCCAGAAAAAGCAGAACCTGATCTTCCACCAGTTAGAAGACGAGAATGAGCGGCTGCTGAATCTGGAGAAGGAGAATACCAGACTTCAGGCCAGGGAGGAGAAGGTGAGAGAGGATCTGGACGACAGGATATCCTATATGTGGGATAACTATGAGATCACCTACAACCAGGCCTTGCGCATGTGGAGGGCTGCCCAGGCTGCCCAAGAGGAGGAAGACCAGCCGGATTCCAGGAACCAGGTCAACGCAAAGCCGGGAGAAGACCGGCCGGAATCCCAGGAGCCAGACCAGGGCGGAAAAGGGGCATCCTCTGTAAAGAAACAGAACAAGGGCCCGGAGGCCATGACGGCAGCCCAGGCCGGGAGATACCGCAAAGAGAAAAAGGAGGTCGGCCGCCTGATTAGAGACCTTGGCAATGTGAATGTCAATGCCATCGAGGAGTTCAAGGAAGTCGGTGAGAGATACCAGTTCATGAAGGGCCAGTATGAGGATATCAAGGAGGCGGAAAAGAAACTTGAAACCATGATTGACGACCTCAATAAGGCCATGAGGGACCAGTTCAGCAAAGAGTTCGGCAAGATCAAAGAGACCTTCACCAGGGTCTTTCAGGACCTCTTTGAAGGAGGCACGGCTTCCCTGGAGCTGATGGACGAGGAGGATATCCTGGAATGTGGTATCCGGATCATCGCCCAGCCCCCGGGCAAGAAACTGCAGAATATCCTGCTGCTCTCCGGAGGAGAAAGGGCCCTGACCGCCATCGCCCTGCTCTTCGCCATCCAGAAATTAAAACCCAGTCCCTTCTGCCTGCTCGACGAGATC
>DLBH01000077.1:0-12997 GCA_002494165.1 Lachnospiraceae bacterium UBA7026
GATGTTGGGGTCAAAAGCCCTGCCAATAGTACCTTGAAAAATTCATATAAAACCCTATTTCTACCTCTTATCTGATATAATAGAATCATCAGGAAAGGTGGTAGAAATTATGTCATTCAGAGCAAATGATTGTCAGCAAATATCCTTATTAGACAGTCTTTCGGGACTTACAACGAGAGAACAAAAGGCATTGGAAAATTCCTGGGCAAAGGTGTTCGCTGAGGAGATCTTTCCGAAGATCGACGAGGAGCGCTTTTCTGTCCTCTATTCCAATAAAGCCTCCCGGCCTAATACCCCCGTCAACGTCATCATCGGTGCATTGATCATCAAAGAATTGTTTGATCTTTCCGATGACGAGATGGTGGAAAACCTCATGCTCGATCCAAGATATCAGTATGCCCTGCATACTACCAGTTTTGCAGAGCAGCCACTGAGTGACAAGACCCTTTCCCGCTTCCGTAAGCGTTGTTATGATTATGAATCCACACATAACGTAGACCTCTATCATGATTGCATCACAGATCTCGGAGCGAAGATTGCCAAGATGATGAAACTGAATTCCCGGATCCGAAGGATGGATTCCATGATGATCGAATCCAACATCCGCAGGCTGAGCAGGATGGAGCTTTTGTATACCTGTGTGGCCAAACTGGTCTCCTATCTCCATAAGGAAGGAAAGGAGGACCTGTTGGAAGGTCTGGAACATTATTATGATCCCAATGACTTTAACCGGGTCATCTACCATAGCCGAAATGAAGATGCAGCCGGAAAGATCTCCGATATCCTGAAGGATGCTGACCTTTTATTAGAGAGATGCGATGCATCCTACGATGAGGTGACGGAATATCAACTGCTTGTCCGCTGTCTTTCCGAGCAGACGGTTGTCGAAGAGGCGAAGCGGCGGCTAAAAACAAAAGAGGATGGAAGCATGGATTCCAAAATCCTCCAGAATCCTTCTGATCCGGATGCGACTTTCCGGGAAAAAGCAGGGAAGCAGCATCGGGGATATGTTGCCAATCTCGAGGAGACCGTTGGAGAAAACGGTTCCGTGGTAACCGACTATCAGTATGATCAGAATACCAAAAGTGACAGTCAGTTCATGAAGGAACATCTTTCCTCCCAGGAAGTGCAGGAAGAAAAGACAGTCCTCATCACCGATGGAGGCTATTGCGGAGAAGAGAACAGGGCACTTGCTGAAGAGAAGAATATCGAACTTGTTACAACGGATCTGACAGGAAAGCAGGTTCCCGGCATCTACGCTGATTTTGAATTCAATGAGCAGGGGACACGGATCACCCGATGTCCCGCAGGGCATACACCAAAGTCCTCATCCTACATGAGTCCGACCAGACAATGCAGAGCATCCTTCGACAGATCCCTGTGTGCGTCCTGTCCGAACAAGGATCAATGCAGGGCAAAGATCCACAAGAAGACAGCCGTTGTCGTAATCTCTAAAAGAGCATCCGAACGGGCCAGATATCAGCGCAAGATGCAGACAGAAGAATTCCGTCAGCTTGCAAGGATCCGGAATGGAGTAGAAACACTCCCCTCGATACTACGCAGCCAATATCATGTGGACAACATGTTTGTAAGAGGGCTGCAAAAAACGAAGTTCTTCTTTGGCAGTAAAATCGGAGCATTGAATTTCAGGAAGCTTTTCCGGTATAGGAAAGGCCTGGGACACTATGCCCAAAATCCTGCAATTGCGTAAAAATACCGGAGGAATAACACTCTTGATTGGTCCTAAAAGGCCATGAATGACAAAATATATGAATTTTTCAAGGTACTATAGGAGAGCGAAAGGAAAAAACACTACCTTTCGACCCTTACATCATATTATCAAGTCATGGTCAAAAGTTCAGCCAATATTTTACTTTCCCTTCAGCTGGTCTCCCGGCTGCCGGCCTGACTGCGGATGTAGGACTCATACTCCATGAGCAGGCGGCGGATCGTCCGGTTTCTCTCCTGCTCCATGTCTTTCCTTCTGGCCCTGTCCTCCTCCTCCTGCTCAAGGCGGAGATAGAAATCTATATCGATTCTGGCCTTGCCGGTCCTGCCGGGCAGGCCGCCGGCCTGGTCCCTGACCGACAGCTTTACTGTCCCGGACCTGGTGGCCAGGGCAGGAATTACCATGTAATAAAGGCTGTCATCCTCAAAGGAAATGTAACCCAGGTCGAAACCTTTGTCATCCCTGACCCAGATCCGGTTGTCCCTGATGGCTGCCGGATAGAGTCTGTCTCCGGCTTCCAGCCTGCCGGCGGCGGCCAGGGTCTGGTCCTGGTCCGATACGGCCACGGAAGCAGGGAATAAGAAGATACTTCTCCCCTTCCTGTCCATATCATTGATCCGGTATGTCTTATGAAGGCTGTCAATAGGGTCTATGAATTGCTGGACCAGCAGGTGGAATATCCTGGCCTTATAGGCCGCCTGCTGACCTGCCAGTCCGTAGTCTCCCACGTTATAGATGGCGTACCTGCGTTCAATCTCTTCCAGCCGGTCACTGCATAGCTGGTTGAGACTCAGCAGCAGGTGGTTGAAATCCTCCCTCTCCGCATCCCAGAAGTATTTGCCCCGGGCGATCTTGTAGCCATCCAGCCTGTAGTCCTCATAGAAGGCCTTGGACAGGTAAATGTCTCTCGGCCAGAAGGCATCTTCATTTTGGGGGAAATCCCAACCCCCTCCTCCCGGTCCCTGCCAGGCCTCCCGGCCCGGAGACCCGGAGCTCTTACGGCCGGCCATCTGTTTCTTTATGACAGCATAAGCTTCATTAATAAGCTGGGCCCTCAGGACCAGCCGGGGATCACTCCCTGACGAATCCGGATGATATTGCTGCATGAGACTCCGGTATCTTTTTTTCACATAGTCGCTGTCATCGGCGTCATCAACGCCCAGCAGCTGACAGGCCTTCCAATAATCCATCCCAAACTCCAACTTTCAATCAAATCCGCACCACTGCCATCCTCTTCCTAACTCCCCGGCCACCGGCACCGCTTTCTTTTCTTGCCCTACTGCCGGCACCCGTTCTTTAGTATCAGGACAATTCCCAGGCCCGCTGCCATCCGCTTACCCGGATGCCTGGTCCGGCTTTACGTAAAAATCATCATGCCGCGTAGGCAGCATGATGATTTCCGTGTTCAAAGAATCTATCAGGAACCAGTCCTGTTTCACTATTATTTTGCCACAATGTTGACAATCTTATTGGGCACGTAGATCTCCTTACGGATGGGCTTGTCACCGATGGCCTTGGCGATACGTGGATCTGCCTTGGCAGCCGCGAGAGCTGTGTCCTTGTCGCAGTCACGGGGAATAGTAATAGTTCCCTTGACTCTTCCGTTAACCTGGACACCAATCTCCACCGTAGCCTCGATGGTCTTAGCCTCATCGTAAACCGGCCATGGGGCAACGGACAGCAGGCCCTGGCCTCCGATGGTCTCCCATACTTCCTCTGCCAGATGGGGAGCAAAGGGACAGAGCAGCTTAAGGAAAATACCCAGATTCTCCTTGGAAATGTGTCCCTCACTGTTGATCTCATTAAGCAGGGCCATAAGGCTGGCTATAGCTGTATTGAACTTCAATGTCTCAATATCATTGGTGACCTTTTTAATGGTCTGGTGGAACTTGGTCTCAAGGGAAGCCGATGCCTTCTCATCCGTAATCATATCGGTCAGGGCAGCCACTCTCTCAAGGAAACGCTTGCAGCCCTTCACTGAACTGTCATTCCAGGGAGTTGCCACACCATAATCACCCATGAAGAGTACATAGGTCCTCAGTGTATCCGCACCGTAATCCTCCACGATATCCAGGGGATCGATGACATTGCCCTTGGACTTGCTCATCTTGTCCCCGTCCGGGCCAAGAATCAGGCCCTGGGCAGACCGCTTGGCATAGGGTTCCGGTGTATTCACCTCACCCAAGTCATAGAGGAACCTGTGCCAGAATCTGGAGTAGATCATATGGCGGGTTACATGCTCCATGCCGCCATTGTACCAGTCTACAGGCATCCAGTAGTTGATCTTGTCCCTGTCAGCGAAACACTTGTCATTATGAGGATCAATATAACGGAGGAAATACCAGGATGACCCTGCCCACTGGGGCATGGTATCTGTCTCTCTCCTGGCGGCCCGTCCGCACTTGGGACAGGTGCAGTGAACAAAGGAATCAATTCTCGCCAGGGGTGATTCTCCACCCTGACCGGGCTCAAAGTCTTCCATGGGAGGCAGCTTCAGGGGCAGTTCCTCATAGGGAACAGCCACGTCACCGCAGTAATCACAATGAACAATCGGAATGGGCTCACCCCAGTATCTCTGGCGGTTGAAAGCCCAGTCCTTCATCTTATACTGGACACCGGCCCTGCCGATTCCATCCTTCTCCAGCTCTTCAATCATTCTGGCGATGGAGTCTTTCTTATTATCATAGCCGTTGAGGAAGTCAGAATTCACCATCTGACCGTCTCCTGTATAGGCGCATTCTTCGATGTTGCCACCCTTGATGACTTCGATGATATCGATGCCAAAGGCCTTGGCGAAATCATAGTCTCTCTGATCATGTCCGGGTACGGCCATGATGGCTCCTGTACCATATCCCATCATGACATAGTCGGCGATAAAGATGGGAATCTCTTTTCCGTTGACCGGATTGACAGCCGTCAGGCCCTCAATCTTCACACCGGTCTTATCCTTAACCAGCTGGGTTCTCTCAAATTCTGTCTTCTTGGCACACTCGGCCCGGTAGGCCTCGATGGCATCCATGTTGGCTACCATATCTTTATATTTATCAAGGAGCGGATGCTCCGGCGCGATAACCATAAAGGTTACACCAAACAGGGTGTCCGGTCTGGTAGTATAGATCTCCAGCTTCTCTTCGATGCCCTTGACCGCGAAATCCACAAAGGCTCCTGTGGACTTGCCGATCCAGTTGATCTGCTGCTGCTTGATATTCTCCGGATAATCCACGGTATCAAGACCTTCAAGCAGCTTGTCCGCATAGGCTGTAATCCGCAGATACCATACATCCTTGGACTTCTGGACCACATCACTGTGGCAGATATCACACTTGCCGCCCTGGCTGTCCTCATTGGAAAGAACAACCTTACAGGAAGGACAGTAATTTACCCAGGCCTTGTCCCGGTATACCAGACCCTTCTCAAACATTTTCAGAAAGATCCACTGGGTCCACTTGTAGAAATCTTCCTGGGTCGTATCGATCACCCGGTCCCAGTCAAAGGAGAAACCAACCTTTTTAAGCTGCATGGTGAACTTTTCGATATTGCGGTCCGTAATCTCACGGGGATGGGTCTTGGTCTTGATGGCATAGTTCTCTGTGGGCAGGCCATAGGCGTCAAAACCAATGGGGAAAAGCACATTATAGCCTTCCATCCGTCTCTTTCTGGAAACTACCTCTATGCTGGAATAAGCCTTGATATGACCCACATGCATGCCGGCACCGCTGGGATAAGGAAACTCTACCAGACCGTAAAACTTCGGTTTCGGTGAGTCGTCTACGGCCTTGAATATCCCTTCTTCCTCCCAACGCTTCTGCCATTTGGGTTCTATCTTTTTGAAATGATGTCTCATAATTCCCTTCCTTTCTGTCATCAGGTTTTGTTTTACAACCGGAGAGCTTCGGGATCTGCGATTTCTGCTATTTATTCCAGCCCATTCCAGGTAATTCTTCTCAAATTTATAGTGTACATGAAAGGCCCTGTCTTGTCAATGAATCAACCTAAGGAGCCAGGACCTGAATCTTTAAAACCTCCACGGTAATCAGCCTGGTGGCCGGGTCCCTGACTGCCACTTTAACCGGGTAGGTGCCCGGCACTGAAGTGTCCACCAGCCCTGCCGTCTTCGCGCCGGCTGCCAGCTGGTCTGAGCTGGTAAAAACAGACCGGAAATCCAAGGCCTGGATAAGGTTGAAGTCTGTTCCCAGGGGCACTCCCTGCCTGTAAGCTTCTTTTAAACTGATTTCTACCTTGTATGGATTTCTCTTGTCGGGGTCTGTGGGATCCCATCCGGTCTTCTTTTTGGTGGAAATGGTCAGTCTGGCCTGGTCAGGAGCCTTCAGCTTATTTTTCTCCCCGATTACCACCCTGGTACCCACGGGGCAATTCTTGTAGATCCACTTGGCGTCGGCCACAGAAAGGCGGATACAGCCATGGGAGGCCTGGCGGCCGAGCTTATTGAATTCCCTGGTCTGCACCGCATTCTTTTTCACCCTGGTATAGGGAACAGAGTGAAAAAGGTAGGGTCCGTGGATTCTGGTACAGTACTGACCGTAAACGCCATGGTAGAGGACATGCCATCTCATCTTGCTCTGGGTCCGGTAGCTGCCTTTGATGGTGCTGTAATTCTTACCCGTTGAACAGTACATGGCCTTGACCAGCCTCTTATGGCTGTCTACAACATTTACCAGGTTGCTTTTACGGTTGACATAAATCGTGTAGGATTTACCTTTCCCGGCATGGGCTCTGGCCGGAAATACAGCCATGACCACCAGCAGGGCCAGGAGGACCAGCCTGAAGGCCAGGGTCCTTTTTTGCGCAGTTTTGTGATTCATACATTCTCCTTTCTGATCCTCATCCATAGCCTTTTAGACCGGATAATAGGATTCACATAATACTCCATTTTTATTATATAATCTTTCCCCCTTTTGTAAAGCATTTTATTGCAAAAAAACATGTTATATGCTACAATAACATAACTGATTTTCGATAGCCCTGCCATGTGAAGATCATGTAACCAATTACTCCCCCCATATTTATTCAGGAGGAAGAATAATGATAGAGTTCGTACATTTCAATTTTAATGTTCTGGATCTCGAGAAGAGCATAGCCTTTTATAAGGAGGCATTCGGCCTTGAGATCGTCCGCGAAAAGAATGCCGCCGACGGAAGCTACAAACTGGTTTACTTAGGCGACGGGCGGACAGCTTTCCAGCTTGAGCTTACCTGGATACGTGACCAGAAGGAACCCTATAACCTTGGCGACGAAGAATTCCATCTCGCTTTCGCTACAGATGAGATGGATTATTACCATGACAGACATCAGAAAATGGGCTGCATCTGTTATGAGAATCCCTCCATGGGCGTCTATTTTGTCAATGATCCCGACGGATACTGGATCGAAATTGTTCCTGCCCGCTAACAGATAGTATTATTACAGATAATATTTTCTGTCATTTTACCCATTTCAGAGGGGTATAACCATGCTATATAATAAATCTTCCATCAAGGAAAAAAGAAAGGAGATCCACTCTAAAACAAGGACGAGGGGAAGCTCCATCATCATGTGGATTCTCCGGATTTTTCTGCTGACCATACTGACGGCGGCCGTCGGGTGCTCCGGACTGCTCTACGGTTCCATCACAGGAATCTTTGCCAGCGTCCCCAAGGACTTTACCCTGAAGCCCGTATCATCGGCCACCATCATCTACGATAACGGTGGCACCGAGCTGCAGAAGCTTTCAGACTATGCTTCCAACCGTATCATCGTAGACAGCAGCAGGATTCCGGATAATCTGAAATATGCCTTTGTCTCCATTGAAGATGAACGGTTTTACGAACACAGCGGTGTTGATTTCAAGGGTATCATCCGGGCCCTCTGGACAGACCTCCAGTCGGGGACCGCGTCCCAGGGTGCCTCCACCATCACCCAGCAGCTGATCAAGAATAATGTTTTTGACACTGGTGGCGAATCTACTCTTCTGGCCAAGATCCATCGTAAGATCCAGGAGATCTACATGGCCGTCCAGGTGGAGAAGAACACCCCCAAGGACGAAATCATGACGGACTATCTGAACACCATCAATCTGGGCAAGGGATGCCTGGGTGTTCAGGCGGCTTCCACTTATTATTTCGGCAAGAATGTCGAGGACCTCACCCTTTCTGAGTGTGCTGTCCTGGCTGGCATCACCAAGAACCCTACTTCCCTGAACCCGGTGGATTATGCCAGCGCCAACAACGAGCGCCGCAAGCTGGTTCTGGATAAGATGTATGAGTTGAAATATATCAGCAAGGAAGACTATCAGGCAGCTCTGGCGGATGATGTCTACGCAAGAATCAACACAAATATTGACAAGGAAAAGGTTGAGTCCGTTTATACCTACTTCACAGATGCCCTGATTACAACCATAGTTGACGATCTTCAGGAGCAAAAGGGTTATACCCAGGAACAGGCCTACAACGCTGTATACCGGGGAGGTCTCCGGATCAGCTCTACCCAGGATACCAGGCTGCAGGCTCTGGCAGACAAGATTATCAATGACAAAGATAATTACCCTGTGGACACAGAGTATTCCCTGGAATACAACCTGCAGATGACCGGACCGGACGGGACCACCTATTCTTACAACGAGATCGATGTCAGAGACTTTTTCAGGAACAAAGATGGCGGGAAGAAGGATTACCAGACCCTTTACAGTTCCAAAAAGAAGATGAAAAAGGCCGCCCACCAGTTCCGTGACTACCTGATTGGAAAGAACTTCACCCTGGTTTCCGAAACCATCCACTACTCACTTGAGCCCCAGCTCTCCTTCACCCTGATCGACCAGGCTACAGGCCAGGTTAAGGTCCTGGTAGGAGGCCGGGGAAAGAAATCTGATGACCTGGCCCTCAACCGGGCCACTGCCGTCAAGAGACAGCCTGGATCCACCTTTAAGATTCTGTCTACCTATGCCCCCGGCATTGATTCGGGAGAGATGACCCTGGCCACCGTCTTCGATGACGCACCTTTCAATTATGAAAATGGAACCAAGGTCAACAATTTTGAGAAGGATGTCCACCTGGGCCTGACCACAGTGAGGGACGCCATCGCTGAATCCAACAATATCGTAGCCGTCAAGGCCATCACCCAGCTGACTCCCAAGATCGGTTATGATTTCCTGCTCAAGCTTGGCTTTACCAGTCTGGTAGAGCACAGGGTCAGCGAGACCGGCAAAGAAGAATCAGACATCCAGCAGGCTCTGGCCTTAGGAGGCATAACCGACGGCGTCACAAACCTGGAATTGACAGCGGCTTATGCCGCCATCGCCAATAAGGGAAACTACAATAAACCTATCCTTTATACCAAGGTAACCGACGCCAACGGCAACGTACTGCTGAGCAACGACCCGGCACCTACCCAGGTAATGAAGGAAAGTACTGCCTGGCTTTTGAGCAGTGCCATGAAAGACGTAATCGACCATGGTACCGGTGAGGAGGCCAAGCTCAAGTCCGATATGGCCGCCGCGGGAAAAACAGGAACCACCTCCAATAACTATGACTACTGGTTCTGTGGTTTCACTCCTTATTACACTGCCACAGTCTGGACAGGCTATGATTACTTTAAATCTTTCGACAACAATAAGGATTATCATAAGAAGATCTGGAAAAAGATCATGGATAAGATTATTAAGGAGGAGAAAGAGGAAGTAAAGGACTTTGATCAATGTAAGGACATCGAAAAGGAGACCATCTGTATCAAGTCCGGCAAAAAGGTAGTCGGCGGCGTCTGTACAGATGACCCGGAAAAATCCATGGCCAGGGAAGAATACTTCGCTGTGGGAACTGTACCGGAGGAAACCTGTGACGCCCATGTCAAGCTGACTATGTGTTCCGCCACCAACCATGTGGCCGGCAAGTACTGTCCCGAAAACCAGCTTTATTCCAGGGTATACCGGATCAGACCGGATGATTCCAGCGGCAAGACCGCGGATTCCCCCTACACTCTGACCTTTGATCCCGACGGCTATATCTGTACCCTGCACACAAAGGAATGGGTTGAGGAACAGAAGAGGCAGGAAGAGCTGAAAAAGCAGCAGGAGCAGATGCAAAAACAGCTGGAAGAGCAGCAACGGCTTCTGGAGGAACAACAGCAGCAACAACTCCTGGACCAGCAGCAGAGCGTCCAGGAAGAAACCTTCAGTAACTAGAAGCTGTGGGGAGCGGAGCGCCTCTATTGGCCTGTCCCTGACCTACAGCCAAGTTATATTGTAATCTAAAAGGGAGACTCCATCTGACAAGGGTCTCCTTTTTTTGTAGTCTATTCTTATGTAGTCTATTCTTATGTTATTAGTACTATCCTACCCGAACCAGGAGCCGGCTAAGGACCCCAACTCTCATTTCCTTAACCCAAACATTCTAGTAATCTACCTCAATCAGGCACAGGCCCTGGGCCGGAGCGGTCGGTCCGGCCAGGGGGCGGCTCTTAGCCTCCAGAATCTCCTTAACCTTGCCCGGCGCGATAAGGCCCTGCCCCACTTGAAGGAGGGTCCCGGTTATGATCCTGACCATATACTGAAGAAAGCCTGTCCCATGGTAGTCCAGGTAAATATAGTTTCCCTTTCTGCGGATATCAATCCTGTCCACGATCCTGACCGTGGACTTCTTCATTCTGGGATTACCGCAGAAACTCTTATAATCGTGCTGGCCCGTGAGGAAAGAGGCAGCCATCTTCATGGCTTCCAGATCCGGTTCAAAGTCCAGGACAGTCACATATTTCCTGTCAAATACCGGCTTGCCGCTTCCTGCATAGCAGGTATAGCGATAGTGCTTACCCACTGCCTTATACCTGGCGTGAAAACGGTCGGAGGCAATCCTTACATCCTTTATGCAAATGTCCTGGGGCAGGTAACGGTTCATATAAGTAAGAATCTCCTCAGGACTCCTGTCGGTCTCCATCCATGCATTGGCCGTCATGGCCAGGGCATGGACTCCACCGTCTGTACGGCCGGCTCCCAGCACTTCTGTCTGCTGGCCACACATTTCCGTCAGAACATACTCCAGCTTACCCTGTATGGTGTCCCTGCCAGGCTGCCGCTCCCAGCCATAGTATCTTCCGCCATCATAACTAATGATCATCTTATAATTCTTTTTCATATTCTTCCATAATCCTCTGTTCCAATACTGATAAGGGATTTGTCCGGGTCTTTTTCTAATTATAAATGCCAGGGCTTAAATTTGCAAAAAGATTTCTTTCAAAAATCTTTCATTATTTTGGAAATTAGAAAGATTTTTCAATAAGGTCCCTGAAAGGTCCATGATTTTCGAAGAAAAACGTCAAAAATAATTATTTTACATCTACTGAAAATGTTTTGTTTTCTGTGCAATTTAATGATAAAAACTATCCTGATTTGAGCAAAAACCAATATTTTAACAACTATCAGTTGTGGAAAATTCATCTAAGAGATGTTTTTACGAAATTCTTTCAGAGGTTATAATAATACTGTAATCAAGTGTTTGGATCCAGCTTGAACTTGTACTTTGAAAAAATAAATATTTGAAAAGGAGAAGATAGAATGAGTATTTATTGTTTACTTGCTGCATTTGGCGGCGGAGTATTCGCTGCTGCTATCGGCGGACTTCCGGCATTTATTCTTACTGGTGTTTTCTCCCTGTTAGGCGCAGTTGCCGGTATGGTTGGCGCTCCTGCAGGTGCTGTTGACGTTTTAGTTAACTACATGGCTTTCGGTCCCTTCTTTGGCCCGCACATTTCCTTCACAGCTGGTGTTGCTGCTGCAGCATACGCTAAGAAGAAAGGCCTCATCGAGAACGGTGCTGATATTGCCAGATCTCTCTATGGCCTTGGCGATCCCACAACATTAGCAGTTGGTGGATGCTTTGGTGTTATCGGTTTCCTTGTAAAGCAGTTCATCACAGGTCCCATCTTCGGCGGCGGTGTTTCCCCGAGACTGGTAACTGACCTTCCTGGAATCTGGGTATTCGTAGGCGGCGTTCTTATCCGTCTTATCTTTGGTGGAAAGCTGAGAACAGGCGACAAGGTTATCACTTCCGGTGGTGTTCTTGGAAACTGCATCCTGATCAGTGTAGCTTATTCCTTATTAGTAGCTGGTATCTACACAGGCGCTATCGCTGCTGGTGTTGATGTTGCTGCATTTGGCGGATTATATCATGTACTGATCTTCGGTACTGCAGCTGTTATGCTTGTATTTGCTGAGATCGGTCAGCCGACATATGGATGTCACCATATCGTTATTATCGCTGCTGAGGCTACTGTACAGTCCTATGCTACAACAGGTAACCTTATGACAGCTCTTATCGTTGGTGTTATCTTTGGTACTATCGCTGGTCTTATCTGTGAGGCAGAGGGATGCTTAATCAACAGCGGAACAGACTCCCACATCGATGGTCCTGGATGTGCAATCTTCATCATGACCTTCGTTATCAATGCAATCTTCCCGGCTATCTAATATCCGAGAGTTCATTGTAGAGAGTTAACAATTTAAAATTTAAGACCGCAGTCTTTATGACTGCGGTCTTTTTTTGTTTTCCCTTGTTTTCTTGCTTTTTCCTGTCATAATTATTATAATATAAAACAGATTATGACCAAGTATATTTATTGGAGGGATAAGCACTATGGACCTGCGGCAGATACAATATTTCATCCAGTTATTTGAAGACCGGAACATTACCCAGGCCAGCCGTAATATGTTCATTTCCCAGCAGGGCCTGAGCAAGTCTATCGCCAACCTGGAGGATGAACTGGGCTTTCCGCTTTTTGTAAGGCAGTCCAAGGGTGTGATTCCCACAGAGCGGGCCATCTACCTCTACAATTATTTTGAGCGGGTTTCCAAGGCCTTTTCCAGTCTGCAGAATGCGGTCCATCTGATCCAGGGGGACCACACGATCCGGATCCTGGCTTACGAAAGCTATGCTCTGAGTCAGCCAAAAGATAAATTTTTACTCTATCAGAACCTTCATCCGGAACTTAATGTCATCTACACTGAGGCGGCCAACCAGGACATCCCGGATATGCTGGCCTCCGGCAAGGGCGATGTGGCCTTTATGATCGCACCGGCCCATGAAGATCTCAAGATCCACAAGATTATAGATGAAGAACCTCTCTATGCCGTCATAGGCAGAGACCATCCCCTAGCTCACAACAAGAGCCTCTCCCTCCATGACCTGCATAGCCGGCAGCTGCTTTATCCCAAAGCCTACGAGAAGCAGATGGGCCTGTTTTTCTCCCTCTTTCAGGAGCGAGGTATACCCTATGAAGTGGCGGGGG
>DLBH01000077.1:13046-58051 GCA_002494165.1 Lachnospiraceae bacterium UBA7026
GAAGTGGCGGGGGCTGTCTCCATCAATGAGTTTCTGCCCTGCCTCTATTCAGACCAGTTTATCGGAATCAGCCCAAAAAAGATCTACCAGTTCTATCAATTTCCGGAATTCGTTTTCATACCAATTCTGGTGGATGCCAGTCATCCCTTTATGATCAGTACTCTCCTGGTTACCCATAAAACCAAGTTTATCACCTCTGAGACCAAGCGTTTCATAGATTACCAGAACTCCCTTTCCCAGCAGGAATGAAAAAGAATGGGACCAGGACTGCCAGGACCAGGACTGGAAAGTATTAAATCTATGGAAAACCAGAGCCAGGACCTATTCCATAAAATCATTCTATAATTATCATAAAGAATCCAGGAAAACAAAAAAATCTGCCGTGGCCACCACGACAGATTTTTCTTTATTCTTATATAGCTTTATATATCTGATTCTTCCTGCACTTAATTCTACTGCTGCTCAGCAGACTCCTCTGTTTCAGAGCTTTCCCTGCCTTCCGTCTCCGGCTTCTCAGCAGTCTTGGCTGCTTCCTCGGCATCCTTAACTTGCAGATCCAGACCGTAGTTGGCTGACTTCACAACCAGGTCTCTATCCTCACATTCATTGATGATCAGATAGAAGTAGGCCTTGCCGCCATCCCCCTTATTAAGTTGCTTATAGCACATGGCCAGCTCATAAAGAGTATTGTAATCTTTCTTGTACTTATAGGAATCCTCCAGGTCTTCGAGAGCCTTATCGTACTTGTAATTCCTGGAATACTCCATACCACTCTCATAGAGCTGGGAAGCGGCCTTGTCAAAGGCATCCTCCATGGAGCTGTAGAGATTCTTGGACGTGTCAGAGGGCAGGGACTCCGGGTCAACTTCTGAGAGATAATCGGCGCACTTGATATAGTCGCCGCTCTGGTAGGCATCATTGGCCTTGATCAGACAGTCATACATGCTGTCCTCTCCCTCGGACCCCTCATAGACCTTCAGGCTCTTCTTAAGGCTGGAATTCTCCTCTTTGAGGGCTTTCTTGTCCTGCTTGAGGGTGCTGATCTCAGAATCCTTCTGGTCAACAGTCTCATTATACTCTGTCTTCAAACTGTTATAGTCCACGCTGGCCCCGGCCCGTACACTGGGGATTACCAGAACGAACATAACGATCACGCCGATGGCCAGGCCGATCAGCATATAGACAAATTGCTTCCAGGTCTCCTTGTTTGGATCCTCATAATGATCCACCGGCCGGACATTCTTCAGATTATCACTGTCCGCTTTCTGGATTACTGCGGCAACACTTTCAATCTCTTTCTCCGGGTTCCCCCCGATCTGCCTGAGATATCTTCTGGCCCTTGTGTTATACCTGTCCACAGAGAGCACATTATTAAGATCAAGCTCCGCTGCCTTATTATCTCCCGCCCGCATATGAAGGAGGGCCAGGAGCAGGTGCCCATTCACGAACTTAGGCGTGAGGGACAGTACCTTTTTGATCTGGATCAGGGCCAGGTCATCGCTGCCCTGCTTAGCGTAGGAGAGGGCCTGGTTATACTTTTTAGCTGTCTCATTGATAGACTCAAATACAGCGGGATGCTCTTTCATCCTCTTTACGTAGTTCACAGCCAGATTGGTCTCCGAAGGGTCCAGCCTGGAACTTGTCAACCACTGCTCATAGGCTCTGCCACCCTCGCCGGTCTCATAATAGACAAGGCCTAGCAGATTGCGGGCCTCTATATGTCCCTTATTAAAGTACAGCGCCTTCTTCAGCAGTTCTTTGGCACCGCTTAAATCTAAGAGCTGTGCCTTCTCAAGACCTGCATTATAGAAGTAATTCGCTGTGTTTAAAGCCTTATCAATATGCTTATTGTTAAAGCCGCAGGACGGGCATGGGCCCTGTACCTTGACTTTATGGCCACATTTTAAACACTTCATTATCTTCCTCCTAACTGTAAGAGCGAATGTCCAGACTACTTGCTTTTCTTATCCGGCTTATCCTTGAGCTCCTCCACCATCTCATTCACGATATCTGTAATATCCTTAAGATCATCTTCAAATAAAGCATCATCGGTGGCGTCAACACTTACAGCTGGTTTAAACTTCTTCAACTCCTGATTGAAATCAAACATAACTAGCCTCACTTTCCTACTATATCGCTCTCCAGTATCTTCCGGATCTCACCGACAAGGTATAAAGATCCCAGACACAAGCAGTATTCTTCATCACTCCGGTCCTGAAGCATGGCCTCCAAGGCTTCAGGAACAGTGTTATAGGAGCACACGGCCCCACAACCGCAGCGGCGGAATTCACCTTCTATAAGCCCGGTTCCCGCTGCCCTGTAACCTGATATTGCGGTAACATAAATCCTTCTGAAGGGTATGTCCGCAAGCATTCTTATCATCTGACTGTAGGACTTGTCACTGCATACCGCAAAAAGCAGCAGCCAGGGACGGTCAGAATCCTCCAGCATCCTGCAGATTCTGCTGACAGCCCCGGGATTATGGGCCCCATCCACAAAAAAACGGGGCAGGAGTTCCTCCATCCTTCCCTCCCAGTGCATGGAAGAAAAGCCCTCAGTCAGAACATCTTCCTCCAGGTCCGGGAAAAGCACATGCAGGGCCAGAGCTGCCAGACCAGCGTTGGATACCTGGTAATCTACCCAGCTATACAGCCTGATTCTGTTAGATTTATAATAGCGACTATTAATCAAAAAATCAATCTTATTCTCAGTTTTTTCACAGATAATCAACTCGTCTGCGGACAGGGAGAAACAAGGGGCGGAAAGCCTCTCAGCCTGCCTTCTTATTACCGGTCCGGCACCGTTCTTCTCATCAATGAATACAACAGGTACACCGGGCTTGATGATTCCGGCCTTCTCGGCGGCAATCTTTTCCACCGTGTCCCCCAGGACCTCAGTGTGGTCCAGACTGATTGAGGTAATCACGCAGAGCAGGGGACTGCAGACATTGGTGGCATCCAGCCTTCCTCCCAGACCCGTCTCCATGATACAGTAATCGGGCATCTGGTCCCGGAATATAAGCAGGGCCATGAGAAACATAATCTCAAAAAATGTCAGGGGCGCCTGTCCGGCTTCCATGGCTTCCTCCATCAGCTTCCTTACCTCCTTCCAGGCCTGGATCAGCTGATCCTCACTGCACATATGGAAATTAATCCGGAACCGCTCCCTCATGGTCACCAGGTGGGGGGAGGTAAAGAGACCAGTCCGGTAACCCTTCCTGCGCAGAACCGCTTCCAGGTAGGCACACACAGACCCCTTGCCATTGGTCCCAGCCACATGGATCACCTTGAGCTGACGCTCTGGATGGCCCATCCTGTCCAGATAGAGAAGGAGATTATCGATGCCCGGGCCCTCACTGAACCTGGGAACCGAGAGGATCTCCTGCTCCATTTGCTCATAGGTCATCACCGCTTTATTTCTTCAGCTGGGCCAGACGCCCTGCCACTGTTTCGGCCATGGCAGTGTACTTGGCCAGCTTTTCCTTCTCTGCTTCCACCTTGGCGGCAGGGGCCTTGCTGATGAACTTCTCATTGGCCAGCATACCCTTGGCCCGCTTGATCTCACCGGCAAGCTTAGCCGCCTCTTTTTCCAGCCGGGCGATCTCCTTATCCACATCCACCAGGTCAGCGAAGGGGATATAGATCACTGCGTCTGGAATAACCGTAGATACGGCGTCATCGGCGATACCGGTCTTATCTGCCTGCACATGAACCTCAGACGCATGGCCCAGGGTGGCAAAGAAGACCTTGGAACCCTCAAAGATCTCCCGAATCTCCTCTTTGCCGGAAACCACATAAAGGCTGGCCTTCCTGCTGGGCGGGACATTCATCTCGGCCCGGAGATTACGGATATTGCGGACTGCCACCTTGATGGCCTCCACCTCAGTTTCCTCCTTCTCAAAGGAATACTTGTCCTCCCATACAGGCCAGGAGGATATCATAATGGACTCTTCCTCGTCCTGCAGACTGCAGAAGATCTCCTCTGTAATAAAAGGCATATAAGGATGAAGCAGCTTGAGAGCCGTGGTCAGCACCTTCTTTAAGGTAAAGAGGGCAGCTGCCTTGGTCTCGTCCTCCTCATTCCATAGCCTGGGCTTGACCATCTCAATATACCAGTCACAGAACTCTTCCCAGATAAAATCATAGAGCTTGGCCACAGCAACACCGAAATCATAATTCTCCATGTTGTCGGTCACTTCTTTGACCAGCTTGTTCATCTTGGAAAGAATCCAGCGGTCCGCCGGTGTAAGGGCGTCAGCACTTACCGCCGCGATCTCTTCGGCGTCCGCCTTCTCAATATTCATAAGCATGAAACGGGATGCGTTCCAAACCTTGTTGGCAAAATTACGGCTGGCAAGGATCTTCTTCTCAGAAAAACGCATGTCATTGCCGGGGGCATTACCCGTAACCAGGGTCAGTCTCAGGGCGTCGGCCCCATACTGGTTGATCACCTCAAGAGGATCGATACCATTGCCCAGGGACTTACTCATTTTTCTTCCCAGTTCATCACGGACCAGACCATGAATCAGTACGTCCTTAAAGGGGGATACTCCTGTCTGCTCATAGCCGGAGAATACCATACGGATTACCCAGAAGAAAATGATGTCATATCCGGTTACCAATACATCGGTAGGATAGAAATATTTAAAATCTTCTGTCTCCTCAGGCCAGCCCAGAGTGGAGAATGGCCAGAGGGCAGAACTGAACCAGGTATCCAGGGTATCCTCATCCTGGGTCAGATGGCTGCAGCCACACTTGGGGCAGGTCCTGGGCATATCAGGACTGACCGTGATCTCACCGCACTCATCGCAGTAGTAGGCCGGAATCCGGTGCCCCCACCAGAGCTGTCTGGAGATACACCAGTCCCTGATATTATTAAGCCAGTGAAGGTAGGTCCTGTCAAAGTGCTCAGGCACAAAGCGGAGCTCCCCGTTTTTAACTGCTTGGATGGCCGGCTTAGCCAGTTCATCCATCTTTACAAACCACTGCTTCTTGACCATGGGCTCAACTGTCGTATGACAACGGTCATGGGTCCCGACATTGTGGTCATGCTTCTCTATTCTTACCAGATAGCCCTTCTCATCAAGCTCCTTTACCAGAGCGGCCCGGCAGTCATAGCGGTCCATTCCCTCGAACTTGCCGCCATTGGCATTGATGGTGCCATCATCGTTCATCACATTGATCTCTTCGAGATCGTGTCTCTTTCCTACTTCAAAATCGTTGGGATCGTGGGCCGGGGTAATCTTTACGGCACCGGTACCAAACTCTTTATCCACATAGGTGTCGGCCACGATGGGGATCTCCCTGTTTACAATAGGCAGCAGGGCCATCTTGCCAACCAGATCCTTGTAGCGGTCGTCCTCGGGGTGAACGGCGATAGCCGTATCACCCAGCATGGTCTCGGGCCTTGTAGTGGCGATCTCGATCACCTGGTCCGTACCTATGATGGGATAGTTGATATGCCAGAAATAACCTTCCTGGTCCTCATACTCTACCTCAGCGTCAGAGATGGAGGTCTGACATACGGGACACCAGTTGATAATACGGGATCCCCTGTAGATATAACCCTTCTTATAAAGGCGGATAAATACCTCCTGGACTGCCTTGGAGCAGCCTTCATCCAGGGTAAATCTCTCTCTGTCCCAGTCTGCGGAAGAGCCCAGCTTCTTCAGCTGGCTGACGATACGTCCGCCGTATTCTTCCCGCCATTCCCAGGTCCGCTTGAGGAAGCCTTCTCTGCCCAGTTCCTCCTTGTCGATACCTTCTTCTTTTAATTTATCGGTAACCTTCACCTCTGTGGCTATACTGGCATGGTCCGTTCCCGGCTGCCATAAAGCATTGTAGCCCTGCATACGCTTGAAACGGATCAGAATATCCTGAAGCGTGTTATCCAGGGCGTGGCCCATGTGAAGCTGGCCCGTGATATTGGGCGGCGGCATCACAATGGTGAAGGGTGTTTTACTTTTGTCTACTTCGGCGTGGAAATACTTCTTTTCCATCCATTTTCCATAAAGCCTGTCCTCAATCTCTGCCGGATTGTAGGTTTTGCTCATCTCAGTCGCCATAGCTGTTTATTCCTCCTGAATCTACTTGCACATAAAGGCGCACTCTATATAGTATAACTAATTCTGCCATTTGTCACGCAGAATAGTAAGAAATATGAAAAAACTCTCTATTGTTTTTCCCGGCTCATGCTCTTATAAGCTCACTGCGGAACCGTCTCTGCATGGTCCTGACCTGTTTTTCCCTCTTGATCCGGGCTTCTTCCTCTCTGCCGCTCCCTGCCATAAACTGCAGCCGCCGGCAGGCCCCACTCAGGTCACTGTGGCGGAACTCTTCCAGAAACATCTGTCTTTTGGGCCGGAAGGACTCCAGGAGTATATCCGGCACCTCTAAGGACCGGATCTCCTCATCCGCCTTCTCCTCCCCTTCCAGGAAACAGACAGACATATAATAATAGAAAAGGCTCTTCTCCTCCTCCAGTTTCTGATAGGCCTTAAGAAAATCCAGGCCCGCGTCCTGGAAGCGGAACAGGCGCATCCTGGCGGCTCCCATATTATGACAGAGTTCCCCGGCCTCCTTGTCACTGATCTCCGGACAGGCCAGAGCCTTGTCATAGTAGTCTATGGCCGCGGAAGCCCTCCTGTTCTCCATCATCAGATCGCCCATCATTTTGAGCTGCAGATGAGTGGGGGCATTTTTCAGGCTCCGGTATTCATCCAGGATCTCCCGGATCTCCTCCTCATGAAAATAGCTGCCTTCCCGGAAAAGGGCGGCAAAATATTTCATCTGGTCCCGCTCAGGATTATTGAGCTTGGAAAGGCTTTTCGCCAGCTTTTCCAGACCCAGCTCCTCCTTCATGAAGAGCAGGAGCTCCTCGTCCGGAAGGCTGTGCAGATAGCAAATCATGTGCTGACTGAGATAGTAGCAGATCTCCTCATAGGAGTATACCAAAACTCCTGTTTCAGGAAACCGGTAGGGATGGTCCCCCAGACGGCCGGTACATATTAATGTCTCCCTCATGGTCCACCTCCCTCTAGGAAATCAGGGAAAAGGGAAATACTGTGACAATCCCCGTTCCCGGATACATCTTACCAAATCCCAGATCCTTGAGAAGAATCACTCCGTCATTCTGGGAATTAAATCTTACGGAAACCCTCATCCTGGTGGTCTTTGGCGGCCGCTCCGGCAGGTTTTTGATCTCGCAGACGGCCCCCTCCATCTCATTGGCCCAGGTATTGTGGTAGAAAAATTCTATTTTCTTACTCTTGTCCAGGATAATATCCACAAAGCCCCTGGTATTGTACCACTCCCGGCCGATGGAAGTAATAGGGACATAGGAAGGTTTTCCTCCCTCTGAGGACACGATCCCTATGGTGTGGTAGACCATTTCCGGCCCGTCCATCAAAATCATGCCATCATCCATCAGAGGAATGGTGTTCTGTCCCAGAAGGCAGGCTCCGTTGGCATAGAGATTCTGGCCCAGAAATACCCGCCTGCCCGAACAGAGGTAGGTCAGGGTCTTCTTCATCCAGTTACCCTCAAAACCGGAGCCGGTCAGGAAGATGATATTGGCAGGATTCTGTACCAGAAAATGTCTCATCATCTTACTGAACTTCTGATCCTGTTCCGGATCTCCACTCTTTATGCCATACTCCTCCAGGTCGACTTCCTTCATGACCGCCCGGTAGGCTTTCTGCCGGGCCCGGCGGATCTGGTCGATCAGAATATAGCGAAGGCTTCCTCCTTCATATTCCATCAGCAGGGTATTCCTGTCCCATATCATTCTTTCCTGATGGAAAACGTATTCCACAAAGGCACGGAACCTGGTGATAATCCTGGCCTCCCCCTTCACTTCCTCCGGCAGGAGGGAGGTCAGCCTTTCCCGGCTCTCAACGGAAGGGTCCTGCATGGCAAAAAACACAGCGGAAAAATCACTCCATTTTATCTGGTTTAATTCCATGTATTTCTCCAGAAGACCCATGCCGGCCCCGATATAATCCTGGCTGTCCCCGGTGTCGAAGGGAAAGCATTCCTCTGCCATCTCCTCCTTGTCCTCGTGATAGATACTCAGAGACACCGAGGCGGGACCCAGGTCTATGCCTGCCAGACATTTTCTTTCAAGCTGTTCCATAGTTATTCCTCCGTCCTTTTCTGTCAAAGAAGGGTAAGGTACTCATCTACAAAGTAGGCCTTCCTGAGGTAGTCTTCATATTCCTCCACGGAAAGCTCCTGGTCGTCCAGGCCGTTCAAGGCGAAGAAGCGGCTCTCCTTCTCATCGTAGGAGAAGGTCTCAAAGAGGATGTGATTCCTGTCCTCCACCAGGATGCCATCGGCTTCCAGACGGTAGTTGACATGGTCCTTGCTGAAGAAATTCATAGAGCATACATACCTGCCCGGAAGAACCTCAGAAAGTTCTTTCTCTGTGTAGGAGTCATCCTCCCCTTCAATCTGGTAGTGAAGGACCATATGACGGCCGCTTTCGCCGGTGTAGGTAAGGAAGGTCAGTTCCTCATATTCCACAGGGAAATGGAACCACTGCTGATAACTGTGGAAGACCGGAAGGTAAAGTCCCCGTTCCAGGAAATCCCCGATCATCCAGGAAGCCGGCTCCTTGACCCGGGCATGCCAGTCCTTCTTATCAGCGAAATGATAAAGATAATGGATCCTTGCCTCGTCGCCATTAACGTGGCCTGCCATAATCTCCCTGCCAATCATCCTGTGAATCTTATCCGGCAGGGCTTCCCTGCCCTCCAGGTCCTTGCCATAGATATATTCCATGTAGGACCAGGCGGTCTCAGGGTCTGCCTGACTTTCATAGAAAGCCTCAAATACAGGAAGTACGTCCTCTGACTCATTTCCCGTAAACATACATTGTTTCAATATCTTCTTTTCAAAATCTGTCGTTTCCAGTTCAAACTTTCTGCTTCTCTCCCAGATCAGCAGCAGGTCCTCGGTCTCCCCGGAAAAATGCTCCATCAGATAGGTAAGAGTATCCCGGTTGTACTTCTTTCGGACAAAAGCGGACCAGGCCAGGGAAAGAGTGGTATCATCCAGCTTGCCCTGGTAGTACTGGATTCCGAAAACAGCCAGCTTCAGTCTCTTGGCCGCTCCCATGATGGAACATCCATAGAGCTCGATACCAAAAAAGGTATTCTCGATCATGCCGATCTCCATATAGTAATCCATGAGGGTCTTGCGGAAGCCTTCGGAAATATGGGAATAGTCCACCTTCTCTAACCAGCGGGCCAGTTCAGCCTTGTTCTGGTGATTCTCAAAATAGACCAGGAGCTTCTCCAGGGCCCTCACCTGCATCCAGGGGACATAGTCCGGATTAAAAACGATTCTCTTAAGAACCTCCACCTCATTTTCCGTGACCGGACCATCGATTCTTCCTGACAAAACCAGAAGCACCTTTTTGTTGACCAGGTTCTGTCTGACCCAGGCCTCCGGGAACTGGGACATCTCCAGGAACGGTAGGAAAGTATGCTTGATACCCTTGACATACCGCTGCTCATTGCCGTCCACAAAATAGAGGGTGGTCCTGCTGTTGTAGTACTCCACCTGGGTCACTCCTCCGGCGAAGGCATAGTATTTTTCCTCCCCGGTTTCCGGGCTGACCACATAGACACCGATCATCCTTGGATTCTGGCATGTCAGCTTGCGGAAGAAAAGGATGTCACATACAGCCTTCCAGTTGTCCGGATTAGAAAGAATCTCCTTCTGGAACCGGTTATAGAGGTAGGCCAGATGTTCATTGATCCTTCCCTGGAGCAGCTGCTCCTCCACAAAGGGAAGCATTTTGGAGAAATAGGCCCCGAAAACCTCATCGTACTCTGCCTCATGCTTCAGCACGTTCGTATAGAGGTAGGCCCTTTCCATGTAGTCAAGGCTGTTGCTGTAAGTAAAGTATATCAGTACCCTCTGGGGTATAGTATCGTAGCTGTCAAAATCCATACTGCGGATAAAGAATTCATTGAGACCGATGATCTTCAGATTGGCCTCCACCGCCCGGCGGAAATACATGTGGTATTCCTTGCCGATCCGGTTGCCCTTGATTAAGAGAGAGCAGATCACCTGTAAGAAGAGGTCATCGGGCTCCACATCATAGAGCTTGCAGGCAATATGGAATATGGCATTATTATAGTATTTCAGCTTCAGGGCCAGCCTGGCGAACTGGTAGGACAGAGACATGGAAACATAGCCATATCTCACACCCCAGCGGAAGATACTGATCTCAAAGGAGCTGAGCTCCTCCATGTAGCTGGGGTTTTCATTGAGGATATCACAGGCCTCAAAATAAAGCAGACAGCTGTTGTAGCCCTGTTCAAAAAGCTGGCGGATGGTGTCATACTGGAGCCTCTTGTTGTAGACATATTCCCGGTCCAGATAGATCAGCATCCAGAGGGCCTCCGCCTTGTGGGAGGAAGTCCCGTAGAATTCCCGGATAGCCACAACGGCCCGGGATATGGCATCGGGAGTCCGGTAGAACATGGCCTTCAGATAGAGGAAATAATGTTTTTCCAGATTGGAAAACTTCTTCTCCTTCTCCTCAGCCTCCAGCTGGTCCAGCAGCTGCTTGGCCTCCTCTTTCTGATTCTCCATCAGGGCATAATGCATCTTGTAGAGCTTCCACTGATAATGGTCTGTCGTCATATAGAGGTCTTCGAGGATATGCCTGCCGGTGTCGGCGAAATCATCAAAACCGATGCTGCCGGTCCTGAAATACAGGTAATTATGAATCAGCTCCGCCTTCTCTTTTTTCAGGCGGAGATTCTTTTCTCTCTCCTTGGTAAATTCCGGCAATGTGCCCCACCATTCCACCGGAATCTCAAAACTCTGCCTGACAGTGGTGATATGGATTACATCACTGCCCATAATATAATTTTTATTTTTCTCGATGGAAATGTCCAGCTTTCCATCCTTGAAATCGTCGCTGGTAAAATGGATGCAGGACAGCTGGACCTGGTCTTTATCACAGGTTACCTTGCCTTCTATGTAGCCGCCATTCTCCAGAAGCAGGGTAATGGTATCCCGGTCCCTGCCCACATCCAGGACGATATTTTTCCTCTCTAAGGAAATGCTTGTCACTTCCTTGTAGCCGGTGGCTGTCAGGAACTCCTCCAGAATCAGGTTCCTGGACCTGCTCTTCATCAAGCTGTGATAGACCGCCCTCTCCTCCGGAGATTCTCTGAGGAAGACCTCCTCGAAATTGGGCAGGAAGAAGAGTTCCACCGCCTCTCTCCGGTTGGCTTCGTAGAGTCTGGTGAAATCCTCCATGTCGGATATCTTGCCTATGGAGGTGCCGACGGCTTTTCTGACCACTCTCACGGAGTAGGGGATATTGTACTCTCCCCCATTGGTTATGAGGACAAAATCCCCCTCAAACTCGCTGCCTACAGTGGACAGTTTCCCTTTAAAATAATAGGGAATCTCCACCTTGAGACCCTCAAACTCACAGATCTCTGTCTCCATCTTGTCACTGGTGGAATAGATGAAGCCTTTCATGGCTATATTATTTTCACTCTCAATAACAAAGGAGGACCTGTAAACCCTTCCTTCCTCCACCTCTATCTCCAGATTGGTGATGGAAAGGCCGATATCCGGCAGCTTCTCCTCCTCAATTCGATTGACATTACTAATTACTTCTTTCAAGACGATACCACCCATCACTCTCAAATAATTGTTCAGCTGTATCTTAGGCTTTTTGCTTTTTCTCTATTTCCCGGCCACAGGGGCTCCCATCCGGAAAGCAGGCCGGAAGGTCCTGTGGACCAGATTATAGCTGCCCTTGTCCACTGTCATCTCCACATAGGACACCGTACCATCCCCGCGGCGGCGGCCGCAGCTTCCGGGATTGAGATACAGAATTCCCCGGTCAGTCACCACCTGCTCAAAAAGGTGGGTGTGACCGGAAAGAAATATATCATAATCCCATCTTACCCTTCCCGCCCGACGGCGGTCATGAATCATATAAAAGCCCAGGCCTTCCAGGTGGAAAAACCGTTGGGGGGGCAGGTCTTCCATGGTCCTGTCATTATTACCCCGAACCGCTGTCACCGGGGCGATTCCTTCAAATCGCCGCAGGATGTCCCTGCAGCAGAAATCACCCAGATGGAGGATCCGGTCACAGCCCCTTTCCCGCAGATGGACTTCAAAGTCCGGCCACAGGGAATCATGACTGTCTCCCAATATGATTAATTTAGTCACTTCAGGGCACGTCCCTTCCCAGCACTGCCGACCAGGCCGACCAGGAGGACTGCCTGCCACTTCTTATCCTGACATAGTAGGTTCCCTTGCCCAGGCCGGGGATCCTGGCTCCAGTCTTCTTTCCTGAAAGCTTATAATTGACTGCCTCACGGAAATCAGCATAGCTTGAAAGCTGAATCTGGTAAACCTTGGCCCCCCTGGCCTTCTTCCAGGCCAGGCTGATACTGCCGCTGGCCGCCGAAGCCCTGAAGGCTCCCGGTACCATTAAACGGACCAGGCCTGCCTTGTTGCCATAGCCAGTATATTTTTTGGAACTGACCTTAGCCTTAATCTTGTAACTGTATTTAACACCACTTTTGGCCTTCTTATCATACCAGAGCAGCCTGCCGGCCGGGACCTTTTTTACCAGGGAATAGTCTCCCCCCGCCTTTTTGCGGTAGATCAGGTACTGCTTTGCCGTCTTAACCGGTGTCCAGGTTACCAGGACCGCCTTGTCAAAGTTGAGAAGGCTGGTAATCTTAGGCTTGCTGGTATAGGTTTTTTCTTTACTTACGATATTGGTCTGGAAAAGGGTTCCCAATACCGGGCATCCATATCCGAACTTCTTATCCTTACCTCTGGCGCCCAGGTCTACACTGAGCCGCTTAAGCTCATCGACAACCAGGTCTACGGAAGCCGAGGGTCTGAGCATCTTAATGTAGGCGCAGGCCGCGGCTATATGGGGAGAAGCCATGGATGTACCTGAATACACGGTCAGGCCTTTGTCATTCCATTTACTGGCACCGATGATCCGGTCACCGGGAGCCGTGAAATCTATCTTGCTTCCGTAATTGGAATAGGGGGCCAGACTTCCCGAGGATGTAACGGCGGAAACGGTAATTACCTTATCATTATTAGCAGGATATGTATGCTTCACATCAGACTTGGTATTACCTGACGCGACACATATGGGTATCCTGAGCTTGCTGGCATAGTTGATGGCCTTGTCCAGAATATCCATATCGCTGACGTCCGAACTTCCCATACTGAAATTGATGACATTAGCCTTCTGGCTGATCGCATACCAGAAAGCCTCGCGAATGGTCAGGAAAGACGCCTTTCCACTGGCATTGGTCACTTTGAGTATCATCAGCTGGACATTGGCCGGTGTGGCCTCGGCAATTACACCTGCCACGTGGGTCCCATGGCCCAGATCATCTGCGATATCCCCAGGCTCTGAAATAAAGCTCTTTGAAGCAGGGTGAATGGTCCGGCCGTCAAAGAAAAAGGAGTTTTTATTGATTCCGCTGTCGATCAAAGCCACGGATATGGTCGCCAGATCCTTCCTGCCGGCCGCCTGTTCCTTAAGCTGGTCCATCTGCATATATCTGACACCCCAGGAATAAGGGTGGCCAGCCTTAAGGGCATCATTAACCCCATAACTTTCCCCGTCAAAAAGCTGGACATACCGGTCCGGATAACAAGAATTCTCACCGTATCTGGCTATAATCTTATCATAGGCCGCCCGGGTCTCCTCCTGGCTTTCAAACTGAAGTATGGTATCCTGGTCATTCTGGGTATGGAGGACCTCCTTAGCTCCATAGGTCTCATTAATCCTGGCCAGGACCACCAGCCTCTGCATCTGAAAGGGCGCTGTGACAGCCACCTTGCCGTCCTTCCTTCTCTCAGTCTGATAGATTCCTCCACTGTTCCTGAAATAAGCGTCGATGGTTCCCTGAGACCTGACTGCCAGGCTGGTCTCAGACGCCGAAGCACCGAAATGTCTGGCGAAGCTTCTGGTCTTTCCATCCACTTCCACCTTCTGTGATCCGGGAGTCACCAGAGTCTCTTCAAAATAATCATTCTGCCAGTTATTATAGACCAGTTCAGCCACCTTCTCAGCGTCTGACCGGGTGACAGACGGAGAGACGGCCGCCCGGCCCCCTAAGGGCAGGCAGGCCACTCCTATAAACAGCAGAATAAAAAACATGACAGAATTCCCAACTTTTTGCCTTAGCATAATCTCTCTCTTTCCTCCTGATACAACTCTTTAACCAACATCTTGTATTCGCGCAGACAAGATGTCTTTTTTATTTTTTTGCCAATCCTCTTTCCCTCAGGAAACTGGGACAGCATAAAGGACCAGATCTCTTTCATTTTAAAGAGAACGTTTTTTTCACCGGACATGACCTCCTCATAGGTCTGGCAAAGTTCCTCGAGAAAAGCCTCTTCCTGTTTGAGGTCCCTTTTACCACCCAGGCTTTCCAGAGCCAGGGAGGGCCTTGCGATCAAGCCCCTGCCCATCATGAGCCGGTCCACCTGGGGAAAGGTCTTCCTGAATTCCCCGCAATCCTCCGGTGAAAATAAATCTCCGTTGTAACAGACCTTGTGGCGGCTGATAGCAAGGGCCCTGGCAAATGCCTCCCGGTTGACCGGTTTTTTATACATGTCCTCTCTCACCCGGGCATGGATGATCAACTCGGATAGGGGATAGTCATTGTAAATCCCCATAAGAGCTATAATCTCCTCCGGGTCCTTCATGCCAAGTCTGGTCTTTACAGAAACCCTGATTCCGGTATGGCTGCAAACGGTCTCAAAAAAGCTTCGCAGCTGATCCGGGTCAGCCAGAAAACCGCTGCCCTTTCCCTTGGATACTACAGTCCCCGAAGGACAGCCCAGATTCAGGTTAACCTCATCATAACCATAATCTTCCTTCAGCCGCCGGGCAAGAGATAGAAAGTCCTCAGGATTCCTGGTCAGAATCTGGGGAACAAGAGGAATCCCCTTATTATTCTCAGGAAGAATGTCATTCTTCTCCCGGTTTGTGAAGCCCCTTTTAATCTTAGGTGTAATAAAAGGGGTAAAATACTTATCTATACCAGGGAAGTATTTGTGATGTACATTTCGATAACGATAGCCTGTGATTCCCTCCATGGGAGCGGCGTAACAGATCATTCCCTTTCCTCCTGTCATAATCCATTTAATTATACCCTAATTATAGTGTTTTCGCAATTTGTAATAGGAGGAAATAGGCCAGGCATTTTCAAGATAAGCTATGGGGTCTCATTTTCAGCCGTCAGCGGAAAATCCATGTTTTTTTCAGTCATTTTTTATTCAGGGAAGGAAATATGTGCTATGATTTTGCCAGAAGTACTTGAAAATGTGGACAAGAACATAGCTTGTCAGGAGGGAATAATATGAACAGACATGAAATAGAAGCGATCGCTGTGATAGAAACTGACTACCCGGAAAAATTCGGCGTTCCCAGGCAGAGTGGACTGACAGAATCTGAGGCCCGGATCATCTTTCATCCTCCTTATGACCAGGCGGAATGTTTCAGGGCTATAGAAGGTTTCTCTCACCTCTGGCTGATCTGGGGGTTCTCAAAAAACCAAGACAGCCCCTGGACACCGACGGTCAGGCCACCCCGCCTGGGCGGCAACCGCCGGGTCGGCGTCTTTGCCAGCCGGTCTCCCTTCCGCCCCAACGGCCTGGGCCTGTCCTGTGTAAAACTAATCCGGCTGGAGCCTAAAGAAAAAGACAGACCGCTGACCCTGGTAGTCTCGGGAGCGGACATGGTCAGCGGGACACCCATCTATGATGTCAAGCCCTACATCCCCTACGGAGACGCCCATCCTGAAGCCTCAAGCGGCTTTCTGGCCGGCCTGCCCCGCCACAGATTAGAAGTAGTCTGTGACCCCGGGCTTCTTGCCTCTCTGCCGGAGGACAAGGGCAGGGTCCTTATGGAAACCCTTGCCCTGGACCCCCGCCCTGGCTACCAGGATGATCCGGAACGTATTTACGGTCTGTCTTTTATGGAATTCGAAGTTCATTTCAAAGTCAGGGACCAGGTCCTCACAGTCCTGGACCTGGCCGGCCGGAAAGGCTAAAAAACCTGATTCCGCTTTCCAGGCCAGCTGCCTTTGACCTTGGCTCTGGCCGCTTCGGGGACCTGGCCGGTCCTAGCGGAGGTCTTCCCCTGTCAGCTGCTTGTAGGCCTCAAGATACTTGGCTGTGGTCTTATCAATGACCTCCTGGGGAAGCTTGTAGTCACTGTCCGGGTTAGCCTTGAGCCAGTCACGGACAAACTGCTTGTCATAGGAAGGCTGGCCCTTGCCCGGCTCATAGCCCTCTCTTGGCCAGAACCTGGAGCTGTCGGGAGTAAGCATCTCATCACCAATCAGGATCTGGCCCTCTTCATCCAGGCCGAACTCAAACTTAGTATCAGCGATGATAATCCCCTTCTCCCAGGCATAGGCAGCACATTTCTTATAAAGAGAGAGGGTATACTCTTTGAGAACATAGGCATAGTAAGAGCCCTTACCCGGGAACTTCTCCTCCAGAATCTCCACAGATCTCTCATAGGATATGTTCTCGTCATGGTCACCCAGGTCCGCCTTGGTGGACGGGGTGTAGATGGGCTCAGGCAGCTGCTCTGACTCCAGCAGTCCCTCCGGCAGCCGGATACCGCAGACGGTTCCGTTCTTCTGGTAGCTGGCCCAGCCGCTTCCTGTGATGTAACCTCTGACGATACACTCGATGGGGAACATCTCCAGCTTCTTACAGAGCATACTGCGTCCGGCAAAACGTTCATTCCTGAAATATTCCGGCATATCCTCCACGTCCGTGGAAAGCATATGGTTGCCTACAGTATTTTTTGTCAGGTCAAACCAGAATCTGGACATCTGGGTCAGAACCAGGCCCTTGTCAGTGACATCGTTCTTCAGGATCACATCAAAGGCAGAGATTCTGTCAGTCGCAGTGATGATCAGATTGTCGCCGATATCGTATACTTCGCGGACCTTACCTTCTTTGATAGGCTTATATTCTTTCATAGTCTTCCTTTCTTTACGCCTCCGCCTTGTCCTGCCTGGTCCGGCAGAGGCTTCTTAATATTAAGCTGATTACTCTGGGTCTGTATTACTCAACTGACTCCCCGGCGGACCAACCCGGCAGGGAGTCAGTTCCAGTCACTTTTCAGCGGTCTTTTCCGCTCTTTCCCTTTCTTTTTTCAGGAGCTGCCTCTCTTTTTCTTTCTCCTTTTTCAGGAGCTGCTTCTCTTTTTCTTTCTCTTTTTTCAGAAGCTCTCTCTCCTTCTTTCTCTGCTGCTTCTCCTTCTCTTTCTGAAGCTTGGGATAGGCCTTACAGATATCGGAAAGACAGCAGCGGTCACAGTAAGGCCTGGTCCTGGCCGTGCAGACCTCCCTGCCGTGAAAGACAAGCCGGTGGCAGAAATTATTACCCTCCTCAGGAGGAATGATCTTCCAGAGGGCCATCTCCACCTGTTTGGGATCCTTCAGGTCATCCACCAGACCAATCCGGTTGCAAAGGCGGATACAGTGGGTATCCGTAACGATGGCCGGTTTGCCGAAGACATCCCCCATAATCAGGTTGGCGCTCTTTCTCCCCACACCGGGCAGTCTCATCAGCTGGTCGAAATCATCGGGCACTTTAGAGTCAAACTCCTCCTTGAGCATTCTCATACATTTACTGATATCCCGGGCCTTACTCCTGCCCAGACCACATGGCTTGACGATCTCCTCAATCTCCAGTGGGTCTGCCTGAGCCAGGGCATCCACATCAGGGAACCTCTCATATAAGCCCGGGACGATCCGGTTCACTCTCTCATCCGTACATTGGGCGGCCAGGCGGACGCTGATCAACAACTTCCAGGCCTCCTCATAATCCAGGGTACAATCAGCGTCAGGATACTCCTCCTTGAGCCTCTGGATTACCATGGCCGCTCTCTCTTTTTTCCTCATATATCACTCCATTATCCTGACCTGGTCCGGCCTTTACAGGCTAACGGCCCGGCCTTGCGGTTCTTTTAAGGCCACAGGCCCGGCCTGTGAATCCTCTCCTTGGATTTGCGATTAAAATATAGTTTATAGTTTAGCCTTGAAAAATTGACTTGTAAAGTAGTTTCTACTACAATATCAGTAAATCCATTCGTAAATCCATCAGTTTATCAAGAAGATCATCATGACTAGAGCAAGGTCCTCCGGCTCTTGCCCGGACCTGAGACAAGAAGGAGTTAATTATGGACAATATTATAGAGATGACCCACCCGCTGATCAAGCATAAGCTGACCCAGTTAAGGAATAAGAATACCTCCAGCAGCCAGTTTCGCCGTCTGGTGAGTGAACTGGCTGTTCTGACCGGCTATGAAGCCCTCCGTGACCTGCCCCTGGAGGATGTGGAGACGGAGACTCCCTTGGAAACCTGCCTGGCACCCATGATTTCCGGCAAAAAGCTGGCCATCGTCCCCATACTCCGGGCCGGCCTGGGCATGATGGACGGCCTCCTGAGCCTGGTTCCGGAAGCTAAAGTGGGCCACATCGGTCTTTACAGGGACGAGACCACCCACCAGCCCCATGAATACTACTGTAAGCTGCCGGCCTCTATCGACCAGCGACTGATCCTGATTCCAGATCCCATGCTGGCCACCGGCGGATCTGCCATTGCTGCCGTAGACTTTATCAAGCAGAGAGGCGGCAGACAGATCAAATTTCTCTCCATCATTGCCGCACCTGAGGGGCTGGAAGCTTTTTCCAAGGCCCATCCCGATGTCCAGGTCTATTGTGGCTGTATTGACAGGGAGCTTAATTCCAATGCCTACATATGCCCTGGCCTGGGTGATGCCGGAGACCGGATCTTCGGCACTGAATAGCATGATATTTTAGAATTATAGGATTAACCCAAAAGAGGCAGAGCCAAAACCAGCTCTGCCTCTTTCCTTATATACATTTTTTGAATACATACTCCAACCGGGACTCTGGCCTCACGGGTTACGATTCCTGACAAAAACTCCGGATCCTAGAAGTCTCCTCTGGGAAAGCCTTATTATGCAGGTTCTTAAAAAGGATCCCTACTCCATATTGCCGGGGAATCTGGGAATACTCTCAAAGCCCTTCTGCAGGTCCTCGTCGGTCGGGATATAGTCGGTCATGGTTCCATTGTGGAACTGTTCATAAGCTACCATATCGAAATAACCCGTTCCTGTAAGGCCGAATACGATAGTCTTCTCCTCGCCGGTCTCCTTACACTTGAGCGCCTCATCCATGGCCACCTTGATGGCATGGCTGCTCTCGGGAGCAGGCAGGATACCTTCTATTCTGGCAAAGCGTTCTGCCGCCTCAAAAACAGAGGTCTGCTCCACAGATACCGCCTCCATCAGGCCCTGGTCATAAAGCTCTGAGAGAATCGTGCTCATGCCATGGAAACGAAGACCGCCGGCATGGTTGGCAGAGGGGATAAAACCGTTGCCGAGGGTGTACATCTTGGCAAGAGGACAGATCATGCCGGTATCGCAGAAATCATAAACATACTTGCCTCTGGTAAAGCTGGGGCAGGATGCCGGCTCGACAGCGATGATCTGGTAGTCAGCCTCACCCCGGAGCTTCTGGCCCATAAAGGGAGCGATCAGACCGCCTAAGTTGGAACCGCCGCCGGCACATCCGATGATCATATCCGGCTTGACACCATATTTGTCGAGGGCTGCCTTGGTCTCAAGGCCGATCACCGACTGGTGGAGCAGTACCTGGTTTAATACACTTCCCAGAACATAGCGGTAGCCTTCCTTGCTAGTGGCTGCCTCAACGGCCTCAGAAATGGCACAGCCAAGACTTCCTGTTGTTCCTGGGAACTTCTCAAGAATCTTACGTCCCACCTCAGTTGTCGGTGAAGGTGACGGAGTCACGGAGGCCCCGTAAGTCCTCATCACTTCACGGCGGAAGGGTTTCTGTTCATATGATACCTTTACCATATATACCTGGCAGTCAAGTCCAAAATAAGAACATGCCATAGATAAAGCTGTTCCCCATTGTCCGGCACCGGTCTCAGTGGTTACGCCCTTAAGGCCCTGTTTCTTGGCATAATAAGCCTGGGCGATGGCGGAATTAAGCTTGTGGCTTCCGCTGGTATTATTACCCTCAAACTTGTAGTAGATCTTAGCCGGTGTGTCCAGTTCCTTCTCCAGACAGTAGGCCCGGACCAGAGGTGAAGGCCGGTACATTTTATAGAAATCCTGAATCTCCTGGGGAATGGGCACGTAGGCTGTACTGTCATCCAGCTCCTGGGCTACCAGTTCCTCACAGAATACAGGAGTCAGCTCCTCAGCCGTCAGAGGCTGGTGAGTGGCCGGGTTCAAAAGGGGCGCCGGCTTCTTCTTCATATCTGCACGCATATTGTACCATGTGGCAGGGATTTCGTTTTCATTCAAATAAATTTTGTAGGGGATCTTCTCTGACATGTTCTATCTCCTTTTTCTAAAAACTTCTGCCGCTTATCCGGCGGCAAATCAATAAATGAGAGAGCTACTCCTCTTTGATGATCTTATTGCGGGTCATGAGCAGCAATAATATTAAGCCGGCTTCATTACTTTTCTCATGACAAGTAAAGTTCCAATCATCAGAACGATGGCAATTGGAAGCGCAATGAAAGCATTCGGAATAAATCCGGCGATAATATAGCTGACAAAGCTGACGGCAGCCACGGTGATGGCATAGGGCAGCTGGGTCGATACATGGGTGACATGGTCACACTGGGCTCCTGCACTGGCCATAATGGTCGTATCGGAAATCGGTGAACAGTGGTCGCCGCATACGGCACCTGCCATACAGGCAGACATACAGATGATTCCTAATGGATTCGTAAGCGGGAATACTCCCAGGGTGATAGGAATCAAGATACCAAAGGTTCCCCAGGATGTTCCTGTAGCAAAGGACAGGAAACAGGCAATCAGGAAAATGATAGCCGGAAGAAAGCTCTGGAAACCTCCTGCATAATGCGTTACCACATGCTCTACGAAAACCTTTGCGCCAAGGGAATCGGTCATAGCCTTCAGACTCCATGCGAAGGTCAGAATCAGGATGGCCGGAACCATGGACCTGAAACCGTCAGGAATACATTCTGCCATAGTGCCAAAAGACACGACCCGACGGATCAGATAGTAGGCCATGGTGATAACCAGTGTCACGGCAGAACCAAGCATCAGACCTACGGAAGCGTCTGCATTGGAAAAGGCAGCTACAAAGCTTTCCCCTTCGAAAAAGCCTCCGGAATAGATCATACCAATAATACAGGCAATGATGAGAACGACAATGGGGAGAATCAGGTCAAGGACCTTCCCTTTCGGATTCTCTTCCATGGGCATCTCATTACCACTTCCCTTAACACCTGAGAAAATGTCTCCCAATTCCCTGGCATTTTTCTCATGTTTAGCCATAGGGCCATAATCCAAGCCGGTAAGACCCAGGAAAACCATCATAATAATGGTCAGGATCGCATAGAAATTATAGGGGATGGCCCTGATAAAAAGGTAAAGGCCATTACCCTCATCCACATAACTGGACACTGCGGCCGCCCAGGAGGATACCGGGGCGATAATGCAGACAGGAGCCGCCGTGGCGTCGATGACATAAGCCAGCTTGGCCCTGGAAATCTTGGCGTCATCGGATACCGGCCTCATAACAGATCCCACAGTAAGGCAGTTAAAGTAATCATCAATGAAAATAATACAGCCCAGGGCAATGGTCGCCAGCTGGACACCTGCCCTGCTCTTGATATGCTGGGTAGCCCAGAGTCCGAAAGCTGCAGAGCCTCCCGCCTTATTCATGAGGGCTACCATGATTCCCAGTATAACCAGGAAGACCAGAATACCCACATTATAGGCATCGGACAAAACGGCTACGATACCATTGTTAAAAACATGGAGGAGCGTGCCTTCAAAGCTGAAGTTAGAGTAAAGAGCACCGCCTACGCATATTCCTATAAAGAGGGATGAGTACACCTCTTTGGTGATTAAGGCAAGACCGATGGCAATCACCGGGGGCAGCAGAGCCCAGGGAGTCGCGTAAAAATGGCTGGTCACCTCAGCGGCCTCCTCCTCAGCAGCTAAAACATTTACAGACATCATCAACATCATACATACCCCTGAGAGCCAAAGGACCATATGTCCTTTCCAGCTTCGCAGGTAACCTTGTAAAGATTCTTTTTCCATAAGCCTATCTCCCTTCCCCTTTTTGATGTTTATTTTTCTTCTTCTATATTCAGCCGGCAGGGCTTATACATTCTGCCGGAAAATACCTGGCCAAACCTTTTTATTGCACTACAGCGCAAAAGTAAAAAAGCAAAAAGAAAACGAGCACTATTATGAAGCCAACATAACCGTGCCCGCCATAATATTCCCTATAAAAAGCATCAGTTTTTCAGCCGTTTCCTCATGCTGTGATTGCCTAATATTCTACCATAAATAGCTAGTCAGTGCAACTGGTCTTTGTCATTGTCAGGAGAATTGGGACTACATTTTCTGCATGCAGCAGTGAGTGTTCCTGCAAACATCCTGCACAGGTTAACTGAATGCTCAGTGAGGTCATAGCTCATATCCTGAATCAGCCAGTCAATAATCTCCCCGAACATAACACTTTTCAAAAAGCTGATAATATAATGCAGGTCTTTTTCATTGATATTTCTGGCATAGGCTCTGGAATTAATATAGGCTCTGGTAACATGCTCACAGATTCTCATAATCTGCTTCTCGTAAAAACGGCTGTTGGAGGAGCAATAGATATTATAGAGGACCTTTTTGTTCCTGGCCAGCTCCCCTAAAGCCATACGGACACAATCCTCCATGGCTGCGTCCTGAGGAAGGGACCTGATTACATCATCGGCAATCTCTACCACAATCTCCTCCAGAAGAGACGGTATATCCTGGAAATGATAATAAAATGAATTTCTGTTGACACCACAGTCTTCCACGATCTCCTTGACCGTAATCTGTGATATGGGTTCTTCTGATAGAAGACGAAGAAAAGAACGTTTGATTTCTCTCTTTGCGAAGGGGGCCATTCTGACTGATCCTCTCTTTCTACTGACTAGTTAATACTTGCTTCTGAAATCTCCATGACTGTTAGTAAGGCTTTCAAGTCAGTAAGGGTGCTTCCGGTTTCCAGGGAATGGTTTCCTCCCTCTGTGATATAGAGGGGAATCTTCCAATCTTTTGCCAGGTCTATGAGGGTCCTGGTATCTGCCCATGGGTCAGCGTTGCCGTGAAAGGCTATCCCATCAAGACTTTCAAGCCCGTCCTCACCGGCCAGGAGAAAGGTTTCGGCCAGCGGCGTATACATGAGCTGGAAAGCCTGCAGACCATGAGAGGCCGCATAGTGGACCGCCACGGCAGTACCTATACTTTTCGATATAAAGAGAATCCTGTCATAGCTGGCAAAATCAAGGTCTGAAAGCAAGGCCTCTGCCTGGTCGCCGGCTATGTTCAGGGCCTGACGCATCTTTTCTTCTGATCCCCTGATTCTGGGAGGAAAATTCTTATATGGAACCTCCCGGATCTCATATCCTGCTTCCCTGGCCAGCATTCTGCTGTAGTAAAGAAGAGGCTTATCGGAATGATAGCCGATTCCAGGGAAAATCACTGCAATTTTTTTCATTATAGAATCCTTTTTTACACAACTACTTTTTTCCATTTGTATGTATATACTATACCATAAATAATTATTAATAAATAGTATAAGCTTTATTAATATAATTATAAAAAGTAACACGACAAAATACAAGGTTTAATTAGAGGCAGAAAAAAGGGCTGCACCTTACTGTAAGGCACAACCCGTCTGCTATATAAAGCAAGCTATAATATATATAATTCTATTAATTCATCCTGATTTCAAACCCCGCCGGTTACGGATTCTGTTGATTCCAGACCTTGCCTTTAGAGGCTGGCCGGCTTTTCAACCTGGTAGTCAGACCAGGAGCTTCCCTGGGAAGCACCGGATGTGTCGGCTGTATCGGAATAGGATTCCACTGTAACGGTATAAGCACTGTCACCCTCTACATAGACCGTTCCGTCACTGCCTTTGATGGTCACTGTCTTACCCTCAGAATCAAGAATGGTTCCCTCATTGGAAAGCTGGGTAAGGCTGCTGTCCCCGGTCACTGTCCAGCTGCTGTCCTTTGTAATATAAAGATTACAATAGCCAGATCCGCCGCTGCCTGCGTTGGTCTCATCATCGATGACCGCGCCAGTCAGGGAAGAACCATCTGTTATATAGAAGTCCAGCTGGCTGATACTATCCCAGATTACATCTCCTTCCATCTTCTGGCTGGCAGCCGTAAAGTTACAGTCAGCACCATTGGCTCCGGACTCACCCCAGCCTCTCTGGTTGCTGTTGCCTGTACATCTTAAGAAATAATCATTCTCATCGGCATAGGTGATGTCCACATTATTTAAAATAAAAGTGGATTCCGTATTGGTGGTGTAGAACATGCCGCCATTTTTAGCTGTGACAGACCCGCCGCTCATTTCAAAGGTGGAGTTTCCCTCCTCGGAATCTCCGGACATGCTTTGATATAAGATCACATTCCAGGTATTGTCATTCTGTTCGTCATCACTCATGTTGCCGGTAAGATTGGTATCGAAAAGCCTTAGGCTGTTGAATCCTTCGATGCAGACTGCCTCAGACCCATTTGCCGTCAGGTCGGCATTATTCACTGTGATATCTGCGGTACAGTATACCGAAGGAGATCCCACGCCGTTGCTGGTATAGCTGCCACCATCCACAACCATGGTACCACCGCCCCGGTCACTTCTGATCGCTGCCGCGGATCCGCCCTCTGTAGTGGCAGTCACATCCCAGGCATAAAGGCTTCCGCCTCCGGCGACATGGATACCACCGGAGGTATCCTGGCTGGTTGTGATGATTGTGTCAGCCACGTAGGCGGTTCCATCGCCATAGGCAAAGACTCCGGCTCCACCGGCAGAATCTGTATCGATGGTTCCTCCCTTAATATAAGCTGTTCCATCTGTCACCAGGGCAGCCGCGCCTACACCGTAAAAGCTGGCGCTATCCCCTCCTGTACTGTCTGAGGACTTCCTGCTGATGGTGGGATTGGTCAGACTGACTGTCGCTCCACTGTCCACCAGAACAGCATTTTCATCAGTTCCTGTGGATTCATAGGTTTCAGCTTCAGTCTCTGTATTCACAGAATAAGTAGTAACCGCTGTATAAGAGCTGGGGGCGGAGGACTGTCCTCCGCCAGGTGCACCGCTGCCTCCCTGACCACCGGCTCCTCCGGGGCCGCCCTGGCCGCCGAAGGACAAATCCATAATGGTAATCGTAGAAGCAGATCCATCTTCATTTAAAGTAATCTTAACCAGATCTCCCTCAGAGATATCTGAAAGGGAGGCTGTCTCCGTCTCATCTTCAGGCTTCTGACCCTGACCGGGCTGGCCGTTGCCGGGACCGTTCTGGTTGCTGTTGGCCTGGCTCTGGTCATTCTGGCTGCCTGTCTGATCATCTCCCTGGGCTGCCTGCTGGTCATCAGCTGCAGTGGCTGTCTGACCTGCCTCAGTCTCTGCCACAGCCTGATTATCATCAGTCTGAGCCTCTGTGCCTTCCTGATTACCAGGACCGTTAGCATCTGGTGCCTGCTGGTCACCGGAAGGAGCCTGACCATTGCCAGGGCCTCCACCCATCTGGCCATTGCCTCCGGGGCCGCCTGCCGGGCGGGAAGTCTTTTCCACTACAGTGTCAGCTGTCACTGCCAGCTCCTGGGTCTCTCCAGTCATATCCAGGAAATCAGAAGCAGAGGGTCCTGCCTGCTGACCATTTCCCTGTGCTCCCTGCTGACCATTTCCCTGGACTGCCTGCTGGTCATTTCCCTGGCTTACCTGCTGGTCATTTGTCTGACCGGTCGTCTCTTCGCCAGAGGACTGGCCGTCAGTTACTTCTGATGAATCCTGACTTTCAGAAGCTTCCCCAGTGGGAGCCTGACCATCTGCAGGCTGGCCCTGGTCACCGGATCCTGTTCCATTCTGGGGGCCACCACCCATAGGTCCATTGGCTCCCGGTCCACCGGTCATTTCCTTCATGGCACCGGTCTGGATGCTTATACTATCCTCACTTACCGACTCTACCACACCATAGATAACGTTTTCCTCAGCCTCCTGTCCTGACTGGTCCTGGCTTCCCGCCTGACTGTCCTGGACTGCAGCTGTTGTTGTGGTGGAAGTTCCTGTCGCAGCTGACCCACAGCCACCTAACATGGAAAGTCCCATCATCATACTTAAAACAAATGCTGTACCAATATATCTCTTCTTCATGATTGATTCCTCCCTTCAAATCCTTGCCAGGTTCCTGAATCATATTCTCTCTTGTTTCCCCAATTAAATAAAAAACTGTCAGATGTTCTTCACAGAAATTTGTGAACTGAACTATCTGACAGCCATATTATTAATTAAATATGTAGAAAATGTGGAAAATATTAGAAGGAATTGTGAATCCATTATTTCTTTTTTTTGAAAGTACTTTTCACCACATCCCAAAAAGAAAGGGATCTGACCATATGGTCCGAAGGGATATATTTGTTAACGGCCCTCAGAACTGTCTTGGGCTTTTTGGCCGCAAACTGATAATCACCATTTTTTTTTGTTCTAATGGCAAACCTGGGTATATACCTGCCTCCAAGAATCACGGAAGCGATCACATAGTCTACCTCTTCCCAGGGAATCTGAATAAAATCCTTAACATTCCTTCTATTATAGAATTCAAATCCCTTATCGCCGATCATGATCTGCCCGTAGGCATTCAAATCGTGAAAAGCTGTCGCATCGACCACCAGGTCCACCTTTGTATTCAAAGACTGGACCAGGCCGGGGGTGACTTCTTTAGCCATAATATAAGACTCCTCTCACCAGACAAAAGAATCTGAAACCATCAAAGGCCCGGATGAAACCGGGCCTTTTGAAGTCTGTGTAAACTGTCCAGTCTGGTATGCAGACCAAGCCTGACTACTTCTTATAAAAGTCCAATTACGTGGCCAAGGATACCAACTATAAACAGAGCGATGATGATGATGATCGGAGAAACGTTCTTCTTCAATAACCACATACATAACAGTGTTAAGAGCAGCGGTACAAAGCCAGGAATCAGGGAATTCAGGTTGTCCTGAAGGGTGGTAACCTTTGTAGGCTCCATGGAAAGGCCGCTTGCATACTGGCTTAATGCCTGATGGATACCCTCGGATCCTTCCGGAAGCTTATCCCACTCAATGTAAGCACCTTCGGAAAGGGTTACATTGGATACTACAGGTACGAAATTAATACTTACCCAACGCTCTACAAGAGCACCAAGGATGAACATACCAAGGATGGAAGCACCCTTTGTAACTTTCTTTAAAAGACCACCGGAAAGGTCCTCTGTAATCTTCATACCTACTTTGTAGCCGAATTCCTGTGTATACCACATGAAACCAAAACGGATCACGTTCCATAATACGAAGAAAAGGATCGGTCCAAGAATGTTGCCGGCCATGGCAAGGGAAGCACCTAAAGCGCCAAGGATCGGACGTACTGTGAACCAGAATACAGGATCACCAACACCGGCCAGCGGTCCCATCATACCTACCTTAACACCCTGGATAGCGGAATCTTCCACCTCAGCGCCGTTAGCCTTGTCCTCCTCGAGAGCCAGTGTAACACCCAGGATCGGGGAAGCAACGTAAGGATGTGTATTGAAGAACTCAAGATGTCTCTTTAATGCGGCAACCTGGTCTTCTTTTGTTGTGTATAATCTCTTGATCGCCGGGATCATTGCGAAACACCAGCCACCATTCTGCATACGCTCATAGTTCCAGGAACCCTGAAGGAAGGTAGAACGTAATGCCACTGAAAAACGATCATTTTTTGTTAATGTAATTCTATCTGCCATTATCTCTTACCTCCTTATTCGTAATCATCCAGGATGTCTCCGAGCGGATCACCTGTGCCGGCACCTGCCGCGGAACCTGCTGCTGCACCTTCAGAAAGCTTCAGATAAATCAGAGCCATGGCCAGAGCGATTGCTCCAAGTGCGATCAGTGTGAGGTCGGACAGAGCTGCCAGACAGAAACCGATTGCAAAGAAAGGCCATACTTCAGGTGTAGCCATCATGTTGATTACCATCGCGTAACCTACAGCAACAACCATACCACCACCGATAGCCATACCATCTGTCAGCCATGCGGGCATGGAATTCAGGAAGTTAGATACTGTCTCTGCGGGGATAACACAAAGAGCTGCTGCCGGGATTGCGATACGAAGACCCTGCAGGCAAATCGCTGCGATCTGCCATACTTCGATCATCTTGAAATTACCCTTCTCAGCTGCTGCGTCCATCTGATGAACGATAGCAACGGAGATCGTACGAACTACCATCGTTAAGAAAAGTCCTGCTACAGCCAGCGGAATCGCTACAGCGATCGCTGTCTGGGCACCGGCTGCTCCCTGGCCGCCCTTAACGAGAATGATTGCGGATGCTACAGCTGCAAGAGCTGCATCCGGAGCTACTGCGGCACCGATATTCGCCCAGCCAAGAGCGATCATCTGAAGGCTTCCGCCCAAGATAAGACATGCCGGAAGCTGGCCTGTCACGATACCAATTAATGTACAAGCTACCAGTGGCTGATGGAACTGGAACTCATCGAGGATACCTTCCATACCAGCCAGAAAGGCAACTATAACTACTAATACAATGCTAATTCCAGACATTATAATTCCTCCTGTTTGGTATTTTTCCAGCAGTTAAAAATAAATATTAAAACTGCCTTATTATACATGTTAGATGCCAAGACCCTCTCTGGCTTTCTGCAGAAGAGAGTCCATGTTCTCCTTAGAGTCACTCGGAACCTTCCGGACGTCAAAGTCAACGCCGAGAGCTTTCAGCTTCTCAAAGGTCTCAATGTCTTTCGCATCGAGAGAAAGAACCTTATTCACTGCAAACTTGCCCTGGGAATGTGCCATGGAACCAACATTGATGGTCTTGATATCAACGCCGCCCTCGATGGCTGCCAGTGCGTCCTGTGGAGTCTCGAAAAGAATCATGGCCTTGGTGTCACCAAAGCGGACATCCTTCGCTACTTCACACATCTTCTTGATCGGTACACAGTGAGCCTTAACTCCTGGAGGAGCTGCTTCCATGATCATCCTCTTACGGAGATCATCATGGGCAACACCGTCAGAAACTGCGATGATTCGGTCAGGACCTACAGCCTTTGTCCAGCCTGTGGCAACCTGTCCATGAAGAAGTCTGGTGTCAATACGTGCAAGAGCAATCTTGATCTTGCCATCGCCAAGTACGGTTCCCGGAGGGATCGCACCGGTGGGAGCACTGGATGCCGCTGCCGCCTGGGGAGCTGCCTCCTGTGGCTCTAATTCTGCCGGGTAAACTCTTACGCCTTCTTTGCCGCTGCCGACGATCTGCTTAGCGATCTCCTGTGCGGACTCCATGGTCATACGGGAAGCGTATGCATCAATCAGCATCGGAAGATTCAGACCAGCAACGATTGCCCAAGTATCTTCGTGGCCTGCGATCAGATTATTAGACTGATTGAAAGGAGTTCCACCCCAGAGGTCTACGAGGATAAGAACCTGTTCCGGATCATCAAAGGTAGCAATCGCTTCCTCCATCCGCTTTCTGAGATCATCCGGTCCGTCACTGGGCTGTAATGTCACAGCTGCAGTGTTTGGCTGATCACCGAAAAGCATGGATCCAGACATCTTAATACCCTCAGCAAAATCGCCATGTGTAGCAAGTAAAATGCCTACCATTTTGTATTCCTCCCTTTCTTAATGATAGTATTATGTATATATAAGAGACGGGGAGCCGCCTCCTATAACCAGGATGATGAAAAACCAGTAAAAGCAAAAGAAAAACTTGTCCAAATCCGGGAGCAGGCCTCCGGCCTATCCTGAAAAATAAAAAAAGCCGTCTTAATATAGAATAACAAACAAAAACAAAACAGCTTTCATAAAAAACAAAGATTCGAACAAGCTACTTTCCAAATACTAAAACCTAAAACATTTCGTAAGTTTTTCTTAATAATTCTAACCGACCTTAAGGAAAAAGTCAACGGTTTTAATGGATTATTTTGTCAAATTTAAATATAAAATGCTATTAATTTCTCTACCCCTCTCTTTCAATTTATACAATGACAAAATTTCACCATAATCCTATATTAATAAAACTATTTTTTTCAGTTCTGCCATGGCCTAACCCAGGGCCACATCCAGAATCATCATGGCAATAAAGCCGACGCCGAAACCTACGGTACCCAGGTTGGAGTGGGGACCCTCGGCACTCTCAGGAATCAGTTCCTCCACAACCACATAGAGCATGGCGCCCGCCGCAAAGGCAAGGACCGTGGGCAGGAAGGGGAGAAGAATCTGGGTAAAGGCTATGGTAAGAAGGGCGCCCAACGGCTCCACTACCCCGGACAGGACCCCATAAATAAAGGCTTTTGTTTTACCGATTCCCGTGGAAGCCAGAGGCATGGAAATGATGGCCCCCTCCGGGAAATTCTGAATGGCAATACCCAGGGCCAGGGCCGCAGCCGAAGCCATAGTAATCCCTTCGGTCTTTCCCATGGCGCCGGCAAATACCACGCCGACAGCCATACCCTCGGGAAGATTGTGCATGGTGACGGCAAAGATCATCATGGTTGTTTTAGAAAGACTTTTCCTGGGTCCCTCCGGCTCATCGCTGTCCAGATGAAGATGGGGAACGGAATGGTCTATGAGCAGGAGGAAGGCCATGCCTGCGGCCACACCTCCGGCCGCCGGAAGAAAGGCCAGCCTGCCCATGTCCTCAGACATCTCCATGGCCGGAATCAGCAGAGACCAGACCGAGGCCGCCACCATAACTCCCGACGCAAAACCCAGAAGAAACTTCTGGACCAGGGGATTCATTTCTTCCTTCATAAAAAATACCGTTGCCGCTCCCGCTGAAGTTCCCAGCAGGGGGATCATAATCCCGGCAAATACAGCTGCATACTGCTGCATCCTTTCACCTCCTTAATGGATTCATCAAATCTCTATCAGAACCAAAACATTTTTTATCAATATTTTACACCTTCTCATGTCTTGACTTTAACCAGATAAAAGAGCAAAATGGTAGTTAGAATTAACTAACCCTACTGACCATACCCTGTTTTTGCAAATATTAACAGCCCGGTCTTCCTTGTTGAAATATTTTATCAGTATAACAGATTTAGCACCGGAAACAAACACAAAATAAGAAAAATTATCAATAATATCCCATTTCTTTTGGAAGAAGGTTAATCCATGTTTCTAGAATTAAAAAACATCAATAAATCTTATGGAAATAAAAGCAACCGGATCCAGGTTCTCAAGGACATCAACCTCTCTCTCGACAAGGGAGACTTCTGTGTCCTCCTGGGACCTTCAGGGTCCGGCAAATCCACCCTTCTCAATATCATCGGAGGAATAGACAGGTCGGATTCCGGGGAAATCATTATAGACAATGAGGCCATGACGGCCATGAGTGACCGGCAGCTGACCGCCTACCGTCGCCGCCACCTGGGTTACATTTTTCAGAGTTACAACCTGATTCCCAACCTGACAGTCCGGGAAAATATCGAAGTGGGCGCCTACCTTGGCAGACATCCTCTTTCCGTGGATGAAATGCTTTCTGTCCTGGGTCTAAAGGACCATGAACGGAAGCTGCCTAACCAGCTGTCAGGAGGCCAGCAGCAAAGGACGGCCATAGGCCGGGCCATCGTCAAGAATCCGGATATCCTCCTATGTGATGAGCCTACAGGCGCCCTGGACTACAAGACCTCCAAGGATATCCTGGGCCTCATTGAAACAGTCAATGACCACTATGGCTGCACAGTCATCATGGTCACCCACAATGACGCCTTAAAAAACATGGCCCACCGGGTGATCTCCCTCAAAGACGGGACCATCCGGGACAACTATTTAAATGCCAGCCGGATGAGGGCCCGGGACCTGGAGTGGTAATAAAGGAATACATAATAGCTGCAGTAAAATAATACATAACTATAGAAGAAATAGACATATAAAATACCGTGAATACAGGGCTATGAAAGCAAGAACCTGGAAAAGATTAAAGTGCATAAAAGCCTATAATCACCGGAACGTGTACAGAGGCTTATTAATCAAGGAAAGCGGCAGGTGAGCACCATGACTAATCCTTTAAGAAAAAGACTGCCCAGAGACCTGAGGAGTGATTTTGGAAAATATCTGGTTATTTTTCTTCTGATGGTTATCTCCATAGGGGAGGTCTCCGGCTTTGACGTAGCTGACTCCAGTATGATCAGGGCCTACCAGGAAAGCTTTGAAAAATATAATATCGAGGACGGCAACTTCCTGATCAGTAATAAGGCAAGTGCCGGCCAAATCCGGTCTATCGAGGAGGCCGGTGTGACTCTTTATCCCAATTTTTACCGGGAGCTGGTCCTGGATAATGGAAGCACTCTCCGGATTTTTGCCCACCGCAGCGAGGTCAACAAGGCTTGTCTTATGGAGGGCAGCTTTCCCAGGCAGACCGGCCAGATCGCCCTGGACCGGATGTTCGCCGACAATAACGGTATCTCTGTCGGCGACCGGATCTCCTCCGGATCCCGGTCCTTCAAAGTGACCGGCCTCATAGCCCTGTCTGACTACAGTGCCCTCTTCCAGAACAACGGGGATACCATGTTTGACTCTGTCAGATTCGGTGTAGCGGAGGTGTCCCAGGAAGAGTTTGCCTCCTATAGTAAAAAATATCTGAAATTCTGCTACTCCTGGAAATACCAGAAAAGCCCTTCCTCTGAAGAGGAAGAGCGGGATATGGCAGAGGACTTCATGGAAAAGGCCAACGACGAGGTAAGACTGGAAGCCTTCACCCCCCGTTTTGAAAACCAGTCCATCACTTTTACAGGGGAGGATATGGGCTCTGACAAGGCCATGATGCAGGCCTTCCTCTACATTATCATTGTAATTATCGCCTTTGTCTTTGGCGTAACTATCAACAATACCATACAAAAGGAGGCAGAAGTCATAGGTACCCTCCGGGCCACCGGTTACAGCAAAAATGAACTGATCCGCCACTACATGGCCATGCCCCTCCTGGTGACCCTGGTCTCAGCACTGCTGGGAAATATTCTGGGCTATACACTTTTAAAAGATTTTAATGCCTATCTCTATTATAATAGCTACAGTCTGCCCACCTATGTGACCCGGTGGAGCCCCGGGGCTTTTATCAGCACCACCCTGATACCTGTGGTCCTCATGATTCTAATCACCTATCTGAGCCTGAAAAGGAAGCTTTCCCTGTCTCCTCTGAAATTCCTCCGCAGGGACCTGAGAAAGACCAGCCGGGGAAGGGCCCTGCCCCTCAGCAGGCACATCCCCTTTTTCACCCGCTTCCGCCTCCGGATCATCCTGCAGAATATCCCCAACTACATGATCCTTTTTGTGGGTATAATCTTCGCCAACCTCCTCCTCATGTTCGGCCTGATTTTTCCTTCGATCATGGACCATTACCAGGCCACCATCAAGGAAAATATGCTCTGTCCCTACCAGTATATTCTTCAGATACCCATGGATGCCATGGATGAGGACCACCGGTTTTCCAGCTTCTTAAACCTGCTCTATTTTAGCGCTGAAGCCAGCAGCCGGAATGAGGATGCGGAGAAATTCAGCGCCTACACCTTAAAAACCATGGAAAAGAAAGGAACAAGAAGCGAGGAGATCCTCCTCTACGGTATCAAGAGAAAAAGCAGCTATATCTCTCTTCCCACGGACCTGGCTGACACGGAGGACGGAACAGAGATTTTTATATCTTCTGCCTACGCGGACAAATACAGGCTCAAGGCCGGTGACAGGATAACCCTCAGGGAACCCTATGACAAAGACACTTACAATTTCAGGGTCCGGGGCATCTATGATTACCAGTGCGGACTGACCATCTTTATGGACCAGGAGGTCCTCAACAGGACTTTCGACCTGGATCCGGACTATTTTTCAGGATATCTTTCCTCCTCAGAAATCAAGGATATTCCCCAGAAATACATTTCCACGGTTATAGATGAGGAATCCCTGACCAAGGTCTCCCGCCAGCTCATGGTATCCATGGGATCTATGATGAACCTGGTCTGCGCTTTTTCCGTGATTATTTTCATGATCCTGATCTATGTCCTGTCCAAGACCATCATAGAGAAAAATGCCCACTCCATCTCCATGACCAAGGTGCTGGGCTACCGGGGCGGTGAGATCAGCCGGCTTTATATCCTGGCCAGCTTTTTGATCGTCATGATCTTCATCCTGATTTCCCTGCCTATGGAGACGGCCGCCATGAAGGCCATCTTCCGCATAGTCATGATGACCAGCATCTCAGGCTGGATCCCTTTTTATCTGGACCCCCTGATCTACCGGCAGATGACAGCCCTTGGCATAGGCACCTACGCCCTGGTGGCCATCCTGGAGTACCTCAAAATCCTGAAAATACCCATGGAAGAAGCCCTGAAGGAAACTTCCTGACAGGCAGGCAGGATTTTCATCTGGCAAAACCGGCTGTGCAAACTGCCGGACTGATGTTTTTAAAACCATTTTCTGAAAACCGATCCTTTGAAAGATAGATCCTCTATAAGACTGACCCTTTGTAAGACTGATCCTTTGAAAAAGGCAGGGCTCCATGCAACATTTTTTATGGATGCACGGAACCCTGCCTGATTTATTCTGCTTTTTTCTATTAATGATCTATTATTTCCGGACCATGACCGCCTCTGTTAGAGCAGGGTATGACGCAGGTCCTCATCGCTCTTGGCACTGAGATATCTCGGAGCAATGTCAAAGATGGTCTTACAGCCGCTCTGGCCCTCCTGGTTGAGCCGGTAGGCAGCTCTGGCATAGGCCACCAGAACAGAACCGGTAAACTCCGGATTGGAATCCAGCTTCAGCTTGTACTCGATAATATGCTTATTCTGCTTCTCCCAGCCTGTAACACCACTGCGAATTACGAAACCGCCATGGGGCAGTCCACTGTGGTTGGCAGCCAGCTCTTCCTCTGAAATGAAATGTACCGTGGTATCATAGTCAGCAAAATAGTTGGGCATGGTCTTGATCTGCTCTTCGATAGCTGCCAGGTCCGCACCCTCCTCAGCCACTACAAAGCACTCTCTGGTATGCTGCTGGCGGATAGTGAAATCAGGTGTCTCTCCGGCCCGTACCTTTTCCACGGAGGATTCCACAGGAATGGTATACTGGCGGGCATCCTTGACACCGGGGATTCTGCGGATCGCGTCGGAATGACCCTGGCTCACACCTCGGCCCCAGAAGGTATAGTGCTTTCCTTCCGGAAGGACTGCGTCTGAGATCATGCGCAGCAGGGAGAACATACCCGGGTCCCAGCCCACAGAAATCACACCCACCTTGCCGGCTTCCCTGGCTGCGGCATCCACATTGGTAAAATGCTGGGGGATGTTGGCATGAGTATCAAAGCTGTCTATGACATTAAACATGGAAGCGTACTTGGGTGTCTGTACCGGCAGGTCTGTGGCACTTCCTCCACAGATCACGAGAACATCAATCTTATCTTTCCAGGCCTCGATCTCATCAACATGATGGACAGAAGCCTTGGGATCACGGATCTTAAGGTCCTTCGGATTCCTCCTGGTAAATACTGCCAGCAGTTCTGTGTCCTCGTTTTGCTGGATGGCGCTCTCCACGCCCTTCGCCAGGTTACCATAACCAAGAATACCAATTTTAATACTCATATTAACCTCCTGTGATTGTTATTTCTTATCTTTAGGGATAGTATTATTTTATCTGATTATATCACTATATTATAAGCTGTTCATTTATGCAAGACTTAATCTGAATTCTTGCAGTTCAAATCCTTCAAAAACCTTCTTGCAGCCTTTAGGAATTAAAAGGCCGGTGCATCCGGGATTTCACAGAATATTCATGGTCTCATGATTAAATATAGGCTGTTTTATATACCAACTACAAGTATTGACATACCTTTTAAGCCGATATTGAAAGGAGTGACCCTGATGACCCGGAAGTCTTATGTACTGCATTATTTCGACTTTAAAAATTCCGGAAAGTTTTTTCTTGTGGCCTTTGCAGGCCTGATTCTGATTCTGGCGATCATTCTGCTTTTCTCCAGACTCCAGTCAGTCCGGGAGAGAAAGAAATTCATGACCGCCTCTGGTGACAGTGCTCCCCTGCCCCAGGATACCCTTCAGGCCGGCAGCGACAGAAAGTACCACCTCATCGAAAGCTTCTACGAGATGGTCTTTTCCTCGACCTCCATCCTTTTCTTTTTATCCTTATACTATGTGATGGATGCCAGGTTCCAGATGGCAGAGCCCTACTGGGATAAATACCAGGACGCCTTTCTTCTGCTCTTTATCCTCATGTCTGTCTTTATGACCAACTTTCTGGACCTGCTGCTGGTAAGACTGACCCATCTGGAGTCCAGCCAAAAGGCCTCCATCCGCCTGCTGAGCTCCATCTATATCGTGATGATCCTGCTCTATATCCGCTTTGTTTATGACGATACCAATTATGACACCTTGATCCTCTATTTCATTACTTTAGCGGCGGGCCGGTTCGTCTACTTTGATTTTACACCCCAGGAATTTGCTGGCCAGGTCAAGGGAATCCTCAGGAACCTGCCCATGCTGATCCTGATTCTGTGCTACTCAGGCATCGTCTGCTGGTACGGCTTCCATGTGGACTTCCTTCTGACGTCCAACGGAGTAATCGTCAGTACTCTGATTGCCCACCTTTTTATGGACCTGTCCATATTCATCCTTCACCAGACCAGACTGCTGAAATTATTCTTATAGGCCGCCTGAACCTTGGACCCTGGATTTGCCGGCAAGGCCAGCCCAGTCCCGACCCCGGCAGGGTTCTGAGTTCCGGCAGGACTCTGACTGTTAACTCCAGACTCTCCGGCTCTTATTTGGCCACGTCTACCCATTCCTGATAACCGCTGAACCTTTCCAGCTGGTCCATGGTCATCTCTATGGCTGAATTGCCGCTGCCTGCTGCAGGGAAGACCGTGTCGTATTTCTTCAGGGACTGGTCCAGATACACCCTGACTCCCTCCTTGAGGGCAAAGGGACAGACCCCGCCCGGGGCAAAACCGGTCCAGGCCTCCACAGTTTCGAAGGGGATCATTTTGGCCTTCTTGTGGAAATACTGCTTGAATTTCTTATTGTCTACTCTGGTCTCTCCCGAAGCGACGATGACAATAGGCTGGTCATCTATAAGAAAGGACAGAGTCTTGGCAATCCGGTCCGGCTCCGTCCCTAAGGCCTGGGCAGCCAGGTCTACTGTGGCACTTGACTCGGCCAGTTCAATGACCCTGCCCTCCATTTCCGTTCCCTGAAAATATTTCTTTACTTTTTCAACCGACATCTTAATCTCCTCTTCTATGATACAAATATGATAATAAATAGATATACTAATAAACAAATATAATGATAAAACTATCAAAGCCGGCCCGGATGGGGCCGGCTTTGTCCATTTCTTTACTTACTTTAAAAGGCTTATGGCTATTGAAATGGGACTAAGACCTTGAACTAGCGACATGCCGGTAATTCCCTGCCTCCCCATCAGCCTTTAAAAAGAGTATCCAGGATACCCCGGCCCAGGGACGCTCCCAGGTTGCCGCCCAGCTTTTTACCGAAGCTGCCGAAGGTACCACCGACTGTCTTGCCGACCTCCCGGCCCACGGTTCCGACTACGGAACTACCCACAGACTTGATGGCCTTCTTTTTCTTTTTAGCCTCCTTCTCTCTTTCTCTTTCCTCAGCCTTCTGCTGACGCTCGTATTCCTTCTGGATTCTGGCCTCCTCGGCCTTCTTCCTCTTTTCTTCTTCTCTGGCAAGTCTCTGAGCCTCCCGCTCTTCCTCCCGGGCCTTTCTGGCGGCTTCCCGCTCTTCTTCCCGAGCCTTCCTTGCCTCTTCCTTTTCCTCTTCTTTCCGCCGCTTCTCTTCCTCAGCCTCGCGGAGTTTTTCTTCCTCGGCGGCCCTAGCCGCCTCTTCCTCTTCTGCTCCCATTCTCAGGAAGAACTCATAAGCGGAATCCGGATCATGGGCCTGGGCATATTTGGAATAAAGCAGACTGCCGCTGATGGCCTGGGACCTCTCTTCATCACTGATGGGACCCATCCGGCTCTGGGGCGGAAGAATAAAAGCTCTCTGGGCTATGGCCGGGATACCGTCCTCCTGGAGGAAGGAGACGATGGCCTCCCCTGTTCCCAGGTTGGATATGGCCTCCTCGGTATCAAAATCCGGATTGGCCCGGAAGGATTCGGCCGCAGCCTTAACCCTCTTCTGGTCTGCCGGTGTGTAGGCCCTCAGGGCATGCTGGACCTTATTTCCCAGCTGGGAGAGCACTCCCTCAGGAATATCTCTGGGATTCTGGGTACAGAAATAGATGCCCACTCCCTTGGACCGGATCAGCTTGACTACCTGCTCGATCTTGTCCAGAAGTTCCTTGGAGGCATCATCAAAAAGAAGATGGGCCTCATCAAAGAAAAATACCATCTTGGGCTTGTCCAGGTCACCTACTTCCGGCAGTCTCTCAAAAAGTTCGGACATGAGCCAGAGCAGGAAGGTGGAATAAAGCCGGCCGTTGTTGATCAGACTTTCGGAGTCCAGGATATTAATGGCTCCTTTGCCGTCGTAGGTGGTGGTCAGCCAGTCACCGATATTGAGGGCTGTCTCCCCAAAGAATATATCACCGCCGTCCAGCTCCAGGCCCACCAGGGCCCTGGTAATGGCTCCGATGGATGCACCCCGGATCTTACCGTACTGAGGCGCCAGTTCTTCACTGTTCTCCTCCACATAGTGAAGCATGGCCTTCAGATCCTTGGTATCAACCAGCAGCAGGTCATTGTCATCGGCTATCTTAAAGACGATGGTCAGAATATCACTTTGCAGATCATTAAGTCTGAGAACCCTGGATAAGAGCAAGGGACCAATCTCAGAAATCGTGGTCCTCAAAGGAATACCCTTTTGACCAAAAAGGTCCCACAGGGTCACAGGATAACCCTTGTAGGCAAAGGTCTCCGCCAGACCGAAGCGTTTTATTCTCTTTTGCATATCCTCAGTATCAGTCCCCGCCGTCATGGTTCCGGCCAGGTCTCCCTTGACATCTGCCAGGAAAACAGGGACTCCGATATCACTGAAAGATTCAGCCATCACCTTCAGGGTAACTGTCTTACCGGTTCCGGTGGCTCCGGCCACCAGGCCGTGCCTGTTTGCCATCTTTGGGAAAATGGACAGTGGCTGTCCGTCGGTCGTATTCGCAATCCATACTTTGTTATCTTTTATCATAGTGAACCCCCTGTCTTTTATCATCCGGACCACCGGCCCCTCCTCAAACAGACCATTCTTGTCCGTTCGTGGAAGGTCAGGCCCCGGTTAGCTGAAAGCTGGTTACTTTTCCATTTTAGATTTATTTTGTATAAACAGGCCTAAGCCTGGTTACTCATGTAATTTTGTCTCAAGCAGGCCGGTTAGCGATAGAATATCCGCTTGCTGTCCTGGTACCTGGGCTCACAGGTCATATTGATCCGGAGTCTCCGGAAAATATCCGTGTCTACCGGAGACAGCATAACCGAACAGTGGGCATCGCAGTTCTGAAGCATGGGCAGACAGTCCATGGCCTTCCTGGCGTTGGGATCATCAGCCGCACTGACAGAGAGAGCTACCAGAACTTCATTGGTGTGAAGTCTGGGATTACGGTTGCCCAGATAATTAATTTTCAGCTCCTGGACCGGCCTGATGACATCGGCTGCCAACAGGTATACGTCATCAGGGATCCCGGCAAGAACCTTGAGAGCATTGAGCAGCATGGCACTGGCTGCACCAAGTAAGTCCTTGTTGCGGCCGGTAATAATCTTGCCGTCAGGGAGCTCAATAGCCGCTGCCGGCTCGCCGCACTCCTCCTCTCTCTTCCTGGCTGCCCTGGCCACAGCCCGGTCATCCAGGGTCAGTTCTGCCTGGTTAAGCAGAATCTCCAGCTTACTGATCTCCCCATCCTTTTCCATACCCTTCTTCTTCTCACAAAGGGCCTTGTAATAGCGGCGCAGGATCTCCTGGCGGGCCGCCTCGGATACGGCAAAGTCATCATAGATACAGTTCCCAGCCATATTGACGCCCATGTCTGTCGGTGACTTGTAGGGACAGGACCCGTAGATCTGCTGGAACATGGCCCTCAGCACGGGAAAAATTTCCACGTCCCTGTTATAGTTAACAGTGACCTTACCGTAGGCTTCCATATGGAAGGGGTCGATCATATTCACGTCATTAAGGTCGGCTGTGGCCGCCTCATAGGCCAGATTCACCGGATGCTTGAGAGGAATATTCCATATAGGAAATGTCTCAAATTTGGCGTAGCCAGCCTTGATCCCCCTCCGGTTATCCTGGTAGAGCTGGGAAAGGCAGACCGCCATCTTACCGCTTCCCGGTCCCGGAGCCGTAACCACAATCAGGGAATGGCTGGTCTCCACATAGTCATTCTTCCCGTAGCCATTCTCACTGACGATCAGGGGCACATTGGAAGGATAGCCGGCAATGGGATAATGCTTATATACCTTTACTCCCAGACTCTCCAACCTGTTCACAAAACCGTCCACTGACTTCTGGCCGTCATAGCGGGTGATAACCACACTGCCCACATAAAGGCCTACACTCCGGAAGAGATCGATCAGTCTCAGGACCTCCATATCGTAGGTAATGCCGATATCTCCCCTTCTTTTGTTACTGTCTATGGCCCCGGCTCCCACCGCGATCACGATTTCAGCCTGTTCCTTCAGCTTGAGGAGCATCTTCAGCTTACTGTCCGGCTCAAAACCCGGAAGCACTCTCGACGCGTGATAATCGTCAAAAAGCTTGCCGCCGAATTCCATATAAAGCTTTCCACCAAACTGTTCCATCCTTCTTCTGATATGCTCAGACTGCATGGAAAGATATTTCTCATTGTCAAATCCTGTTCTGCTCATTTTCTCCTCTTTCTATAAATTACAAAGTCTAAATCAAATCAGGATTGCCATGCCGGAAACTCTAGTCCGGCACGTCAATTCTATAAGTCTTTTATTTCATAAATATACCAAAAAACAGGCCATAAGACAATAATCATCTACCATGTTCTTGAGCCCGGTCTTTGGAAAAATGAAGCTGAAACGGAATAAATATTCAGGATTTTTTCGGTTTTACTTGCTTTATAAGTCCATTCCATTTATAATTTGAGTTTGTATGAAATAATTGTATGACATAATTAAAGAAGAATCCTTGCTAACCCCACCGGATAGGGACTGGCGGAAATACTTCATATAGCACAAATCATAAATATAGTTTATAAAGTCCGTTTCACAATACACCGTTTATTAAACCCAATTTATCCAAATAAAGAGCCTATATATTTCATCAGGAGGAAGTTACTATGGATTACCGGAAAGAATCTTTGAAAATGCACCAGGAACTTCGGGGAAAGATCGAGGTCATCAGCCGTGCTCCTGTCGATTCCGAGGAAGCACTGAGTCTGGCCTACACACCCGGTGTCGCAGAACCCTGCCTGGAGATTCAGAAGGATATCAACAAAAGTTATGAGCTCACCCGCCGCTGGAACACTGTTGCCGTTGTCACGGACGGAACCGCTGTCCTGGGCCTTGGAGATATCGGTCCGGAAGCCGGCATGCCGGTCATGGAAGGTAAATGCGTCCTTTTTAAAGAATTCGGTGATGTGGATGCATTTCCTCTTTGCATCCGCAGCCATGATGTAGATGAAATCGTAAAGACGGTCCGCCTCCTGGCAGGAAGCTTCGGCGGAGTGAACCTGGAGGACATCGCCGCTCCCCGCTGCTTTGAAATCGAGAAAAAACTGAAGGCCTGCTGCGACATCCCCATTTTCCACGATGACCAGCACGGAACCGCCGTCATCACCCTGGCCGGCCTGATCAATGCCCTCAAGCTGGTAGGCAAGCACATTGATGAGATCAAGATCGTCACCTCCGGAGCCGGCGCCGCAGGCATCGCCATCATCCGTCTGCTCATCTCCATGGGTCTTAAAAATGTCATTATGACCGACCGTCAGGGCGCCATCTATGAAGGCCGGGAGGGCCTCAACCCCATCAAGGAGGAGATGGCAGCCATAACCAATAAAGACAAGATTTCCGGTTCTCTGGCAGACGTGATCAAGGGCGCCGATGTCTTTATCGGAGTATCGGCCCCGGGAACCCTGACCCAGGATATGATCAGGACCATGGCCAAAGACCCCATTATCTTCGCCTGTGCCAACCCCACACCCGAAATCTTCCCGGACCAGGCTCTGGCAGCCGGCGCCGCCGTGGTATCTACAGGCCGGTCTGATTTCCCCAACCAGGTCAACAATGTCCTCTGCTTCCCCGGCATCTTCCGCGGAGCCCTGGACGTGAGAGCCTCCGACATCAATGACCAGATGAAGATTGCCGCCGCCTATGCCATAGCCGGTCTTGTCAGCGACGATGAACTCAATGCCGAATACATCCTTCCCAAGGCCTTTGATCCCAGAGTCAAGGAAGCCGTAGCCAGGGCCACCATGGAAGCAGCCAGGAAAAGCGGAGCGGCACGCATCTGACCCCTCCCCCGGCAAAATAACATAATACAGCTTAAAAAAGGGATTGTCGTTTAAGTGCGCCAATCCCTTTTTCATGTCCCTTGTTTTACCTTCCGATTTTTGCTAGCAGGATAAGTCCGGATGCATAAGCCAGAGACCTGACAGCTTAACCCTGGCAAAACTCCTTACTGGTCGATCAATATGTAGCCTCCTGCGGTGGCGCCAGTACTGAAATAGTTGTGTTTGGTTGCCGATGTACAGGAAAACATGTAGGGAAGCACCTCATCGATATCCACATATTTGAGCCTGCCCATAGTCCCGAAGGTTTTGGAAGACCGGTTGGCCGGATCAGCCACGATCACCTTCCCTGTATCAGTCACTCCTAAAAAGACCATAGTATGGTAGGAATTAGCCCACCTGGTACTATTTTCCTTCCTGTAACGGTTGTAATTCTTTACCTCAAAAATCACCGGCTTGCCGGTCAGCAGATGATCCAGAATCTCTTTTTTGGCCTCGCTGTCCTTAAATGTCCTGACATAAGTATTGGCGATCTTATAGCGGTCTAAGACCCTGGTAATTCCATATAAGGTCATGGGCATGCGGTGCCTGTGGTCCTTGGAATAATTCTTCTCCCACTTATCACCCAGCACTACCCGCTCCACCTTCTCTACCATATCTGCCGGAGTCACGGGAATGCCATAGCCTGTCAATACCACGGAAGTAGAACAGGCGGCACAACCATGAGCAGGCATATAGTGGGGAAACTTTTTCGTCTTGTTCTTGCCGTCGGCCTGGTTGAAAACGGTGTAAGTCCTGTCCTCAGGATAGGAGTGGATGGTCACTGTAACCCTGGCCTTCCTGGTCTCCATGGGCAGGTCAGCCATCTTGGTCACCAGCTTCTGGGGGACCGTAACATGGAGTACAAATTCCATGACCGCCTCCTGGCAAGTGACATAAACAAGGGTATCTCCCGCTCCCTTTAAGATAATCTGGCCCTGGGACCCTTCAGCCACCTCTTCCTTTTCCACGGTAATATCCACTGGACCACTGGCTCCTATCAGCTGGGGGGTATAGGTCCCTTCGTCCAGGCTTATGGTGACCTCTGTCTCCTCCAGCCCGACCACGGAAATGTCAGTGATAAAGGCAGAGCCATCCTTGACCATTTTGACACGGGTATGACCCAGCTTAAGGCCTGTAACCCTTCCATCCTGGTCTACCCGGGCAATGGAGGGATCCTCACTGGACCACTTGCCGCCAACAATTCCATTCACATTTACTTTATAGGTCTGGCCAGGAGTGATGACCAGGCTGGCCTCATCCATGGCCGTCACTTCCACTTCCTGATTGAGGGTTACGTCGCCAAGCTGACAGTATATAGTGGTAATCCCCTCTTCCTGGCCAGTGACTACACCATCCTCGGAAACCCGGGCGACCGATTCATCGCCGGACCAGTAGCTTACCTCTTCCTCCCCGCCATTTAAAATCTTAATCTGACCATAACCCTTTCTGGAAAGAACAAGAGTATCCTGGGCCAGGGAAGGGATATTTACCCGGCATTTTATCTCATAATCCCCGACACGGCAGAAAATGAGTACCGACCCTCCCTTGATGGCCTCCACCAGGCCCTGGTCATCCACAGAAGCCACTCTCTTGTCTGCTGACTCCCAGCGGACCTTCTGGCCCTGGGCTCCCTCAAGCTGCAGCTGGAAACTGTCACCGACAGCCATGGTCAGGTTCTTTTCATTGATGGCACAGACGGTCACCTGGCACTTGTAGGACTGGCCCCAGTCTCCCTGGGCAGTCACTGTAGCCCGGCCCACACGAAGGGCAGACAGGTTTCCCTTCTGGTCCACCTCGACTACGGTCGGATTACTGGACTCCCAGTCCTTATAATCGCCACCCACCTTTCTCTTGCCACCCGGCTCCATAACCATGGAAAAGGTCCCCGGCTTTATGGAAGAATACATGGTGTAGATCCCTGCTGCCGCCAGAAAAACCAGCACCAGCAAGGCGGCTATTTTACGATTTCTGTTTTTTACACCCGAAGAACCCCCGGATTTTTCCCCGGAGGCCCTTCGGTATCTTTTTCCATTTCTATCCATTTTCATGCCTGTAGCGGTGAAGGGGTTTTCCCTTCCGGTCCAACCCATCCTCACCTGTCTCCTGTCATATCTTAAATCTTATCTCAGCTTTCTCAGCACCTGGTCCATCTTTGCCGCCGACCGCCGGAAGGCCTGGAATTCCTCCTCAGCCCACCTTTCCTCCAGTCTCTGCTGGACGCCGTTGACACCGATGATGGAAGGGACACTGAGGCTGACGTCTCTAATGCCATACTCGCCCTGGAATACCGTAGAAACCGGGGCTATGGTAAGCCTCTGGTTCAGCACGGCCTGGGCCAGATAACAGACACAGGT
>DLBH01000006.1 GCA_002494165.1 Lachnospiraceae bacterium UBA7026
TTTAGATGTAAGGAGGTGTGAAGGTGGCTAGACATGAAGCGATTGGGTTCGTAGAGACATTTGGACTTGCAGCGGCTATTGCCTGCGCGGATGCCGGTGTTAAAGGCGCGAACGTAGAGCTCCTTGGATACGAGTATACCAAGGGAGGCGGAATGTGTACTGTAAAGTTTGCAGGAAATGTCGGTGCCTGTAAGGCAGCAGTTGCAGCAGGCAAAAGAGCGGCAGAGAATGTTAACGGTACATTGAACGGCACCAAGTCTACTCTGCTCAAGGCTCGCCCGGCTGACGGCATTAAAGACATGTTGATCTATAATGCTGAAAACGTTGGTGGTGAGATTGCTCTTGCCAAGGGAGTAAGACCCAAGGCAACGAATCGTCCTCCGGTTCTGGTGAAAAACTGGAAGCCAAAGGAAGAACCCAAGACTGAAGCAGCACCTGAACCGCCTGTAGTTGAAGATCTGAAAGAGGAACCTGTAGTTGAACCTGAAGTAACAGAGGTTGTTGAGGAAGCCCCGGCAGAGGCACCTGCAGTTGAAGCGCCTGTAGAGGAAGCTCCGGCAGAGGCACCTGCAGATGAGGCACCGGCTGAAGCTCCCGCAGAGGAAGCTTCGGCAGAGGCTCCCGCAGAGGAAGCTCCGGCAGAGGTACCTGTAGTTGAAGCACCCGTTGAGGAAGCTCCGGCAGCAGAAGCACCTGTAGAGGAGGCACCTGTAGAGGAAGCTCCGGCAGCAGAACCTGCTGTTGAACCGGCTCCTGCAGAGGAAACTCCAAAGAAAACATCAACAGGAAAGAAGAAGTCCAGAAAGAAAAAGAACTCTGATAAATAATCAGGATCTTTGACCAAAGGATGACTCCAGGCAGGTGTGACAACTGCCATACCTGCCTGATTTTAGAACTATTTCACAGACATCTTACAGTGCGCCTGAGTAAGGCGCAGGACTAGACGAGGATCTTATGAACGACTACAATAATGTATTAATCGGATTTTCCGAGTTGATAAAAAATGAAGAGTTCCGTCCCTATGAGGGAGACCTCAAGCTGGGAGTGGATCTTGGAACTGCCAATATTGTGGTGTCTGTTGTTGATTCTAACAATACTCCGATCGCTGGAGCTACCTATCCTTCCACGGTAGTGAGAGATGGAATCGTTGTTGATTTCATGGGTGCCTCCAGGGCAGTAAAAAATATGAAAGCCCAGCTCGAAGAGATGATAGGTGTGGAATTCTTTGAAGCCGCAACTGCCATTCCTCCGGGAATAATGAGCGGAAATGTTCGAGTGATTGCCAATGTCGTGGAATCTGTAGGACTGGATGTCATTAATGTTATCGATGAGCCTACGGCAGCCGCCTCTGTTCTGGGGATCAGGGACGGGGCTGTGGTCGACGTCGGTGGCGGCACCACAGGAATCAGTATTCTGAAAGACGGTGAAGTCATATTTACTGCCGATGAGCCGACAGGCGGAACCCATATGACCTTAGTTCTGGCGGGTAGCCTTGGATGTTCCTTTGAGGAGGCCGAGAGGATCAAAAAAGATCCAAGACAGGAGATGTTGGTATTTCCTGTAGTGAAACCGGTTATCGAGAAGATGGCTTCGATTGTCTCACGGTTTATGGAAGGATACGATGTGGACGTCATTTATGTTGTAGGCGGTGCCTGCAGTTTTAAGAAGTTCGAGGAAGTATTCGAGAAAGTAACCGGAGTAAAGACGATCAAACCCATGGAACCTCTGCTGGTTACACCACTGGGAATTGCAATGAATTGCAATAAGCAATAGGTGACATAAATGATGAATAAAAATGATTTTGAAAATGCGCTTATGTCAACCATTGTGGATTATATTTCTGATCAGATCATTCTGAGGTATGTCAATGCCAGCAAACAGGCGGCAGTGCTTATCACAGGCGCTTTAATCGGATACCAGGATGCCGTTAATTCTCTGAGAGAGTTGAAGGAGGACGGGTGGAAATTTACCGTTGTTTTATCTGAGGCTGCAGGCCAGCTGCTGACAGAAGAGAAAATCAGAAATGATATTGATCCGGAAGCCATTTATGTTGAGGGCGCTCCGGTCAATGGCAGAAAGATTATTAACGAAAGTCAGTTTGTGATTATACCGTGTCTCACAATTAACACAGCCGCTAAGGTTGCCAATTGTATTAATGACAATCTCATAACAAACATGATCTATTACTCAATGACCCAGGGAAAGCCCATTGTAGCAGCTGTTGACGGCTGCTGCCCGGACAACAAGGTCAGAGAGCAGAAGGGCTTTAAAGTCACAGAGGCTTACAAGGTCCGTCTGAGAAGAAATCTGGAGGATATGATTACTTACGGTATCCACCTGACCACAGATATTAATCTTTTTGAAAAAGTAAATGAAGTGTTTACTGCAAGCTTTGACTTTCCGTTGCCTTCATCAGATGACAAAGCCGAACAGGAAGAGGCGAAAGCCATTTCATGCGGATGTTCGGTACAGGAGAAGGTAGAAGGGGCAAGCGTAAGGCTTGATAAAAAAGTGATCGGTCGAATCGATATTGCCAAGGCTATATGCAGCTGCGCAGGAAATGTAACCAGAGTTATTGTCAGAAAAGACGCTCTTGTTACACAGCTTGCGAAAGATGCGGCCAATGAGCGCAATATCATAATTGTTACAGAATAAGGCGGTGAAAACATGTATTTAGGTAAAGTTATAGGAACTGTAGTATCTACAATTAAAGTCCCTAGCCTGGAAGGCAGCAAGTTTCTGATTGTTGAGAAGATCAACCAGGATCTTACCGCAAAGAAACAGACAGAAGTTGCCGTTGATACTGTTGGAGCCGGCGATGGTGAAACGGTTCTAGTTGCGAAAGGCAGCTCAGCCCGTAAGGCGGCTGGTGCTTCCAGCAATGTGCCGGTGGATGCAGCAATCATAGGTATTGTTGATACAGTAGAAATATCACAGGTATAGAAAGGGCTTATATGGCTAATATATATACGAAAACTGGTGATAAAGGTACAACAGGTCTCTATGGTGGCTCCAGGGTAGACAAGGACAGTAAAAACGTCGATGTCTACGGTACAATTGATGAGGCGATCTCCAGCCTTGGAGTAGCCAGGGCACTGACCCAATCACCAGATATTCAGGAATATATTTTTAATATCCAGAAAAGGATGTTTATGGCAGGTGCCGAATTCGCCAGCGATGAGAGAGGCATGGAAATGCTGAAAGATAAGATCTCCGATGATGATATCTCTTATCTGGAACAGATAATCGATAAGTCAACTGAGATTAACGGTCTCATGAGAGAATTCGTAATACCTGGTGAAAATCCTTCCTCTGCTGCTCTTCATGTAGCCAGAACGGTTGTGAGAAGAGCTGAGAGAAAGATAACCACATTAGCTAGAGAAATTCCGGTTCGTGAAGAACTTCGCAAGTACATCAATCGTCTTTCAGATGCCTGCTTTGCAATGGCACGTATCGAAGAACACAGAGCACAGCAGAAAGAGATCGACGATCTGAAGGAACAGGTTAGAGACATTGTAAAAGATGTTCTCAACATCGAAGAAGGAGCAAAGACTATGGACATGTCACTGGAGTCATTGAAGAGAATGGCCTGCTACATCGAAGAGAAGGCAAGGGAAATTGGGGTTCCTGTGTGTTTCTCAGCAGTAGATGAGGGCGGCAATTTGATTTATTTCCAGAGAATGGAGGGAGCCCTGCTTATAAGCACCAAGGTTTCCCAGGATAAAGCATATACTGCCTGTGCTTTGAAATGTCCCACCAAAGATCTTGCAGATGTCACAAAGCCGGGAGAAAGTTTGTGGAGCCTTCATAATTCTGGTGATGGCAGAATTATTTGCTTTGGAGGCGGTTATCCAATTAAAGTTGATGGCAAGGTAATTGGCGCCATAGGTGTCAGTGGCGGAACCGCTGAAGAAGATATGGCAGTAGCAACATATGCATTAGAAAAAATGCAAGGAGGACACGCATAATGAATATTGATATTGAGTTAATCGAAAAGGTCGTTAAGAAAGTTTTAAACGATGTTGAAGCTTCCAATACAGACGACTATGGTTATGGAATATTCGAGACAATGGATGAAGCCATCGAAGCATCCTTTGTGGCTCAGAAAGAGTTAATGAAGCATTCCATGGCTGACAGACAGAGATACGTTGAAGGCATCAGGGAAGTTGTAAATGACAAGAAGAACAACGAATATATGAGTATGCGTGCTGTTGAAGAGTCCGGAATGGGCAAATATGAGCACAAGCTGATCAAGAACCCGCTGGCTGCTAACAAGTCCCCGGGCGTTGAAGATCTTGTTACAGAAGCACTTTCCGGTGATGATGGTCTTACTTTAGTAGAGTACTGTCCTTTTGGTGTAATCGGTGCTATCGCTCCTACAACCAACCCGACAGAGACTATTATCTGTAACTCCATCGGAATGATCGCTGGTGGTAATACAGTAGTATTCAGCCCCCATCCTCGTTCCAAGGGCGTATCCATCTGGCTGATTAAGAAGCTTAACGCTAAACTGGAAGAGCTTGGCGCTCCCAGAAACCTGATCGTTACGGTAAAAGAGCCATCCATTGAGAATACCAACATTATGATGAAGCACCCGAAGATTCGTATGCTGGTAGCTACAGGTGGTCCTGGAATCGTTAAGGCTGTTATGTCCACAGGTAAGAAGGCCATCGGCGCTGGTGCCGGTAACCCGCCTGTAGTTGTTGACGAGACAGCTGATATCGAGAAGGCAGCAAGGGATATCGTCAATGGATCTTCTTTTGATAACAACCTTCCCTGTATCGCAGAGAAAGAGGTTATCGCTGTAGATCAGATTGCTGATTACCTTATCTTCAACATGAAGAACAATGGCGCTTACGAAGTTAAGGATCCTGAAGTAATCCAGAAGCTTGTAGAGTTGGTTACTGTTGAAGGAAAGAAGCCTGTAACATCTTTCGTTGGTAAGGATGCTTGCTACATCCTTGACAAGGTTGGAATCAAGGTTGGACCGGAAGTTAAACTGATCATCATGGAAGCTCCTAAGGATCATCCGTTTGTTCAGGTTGAGCTTATGATGCCCATCCTTCCGATCGTAAGAGTTCCTAACGTTGACGAAGCTATCGACTTCGCAGTTGAAGTAGAGCATGGAAACAGACATACAGCTATGATGCATTCCAAGAATGTAGACAAGCTCACCAGAATGGCTAAGGAAATCGAGACCACAATCTTTGTTAAGAATGGTCCTTCCTATGCAGGTATTGGTGTTGGCGGAATGGGACATACCACATTCACCATCGCCGGACCTACAGGTGAGGGTCTTACAAGTGCCAGATCATTCTGTCGTAAGAGACGTTGCGTAATGCAGGATGGACTTCATATCAGAATGAAATAATCTAAGAGGTGAGTAAAATGGAAAAAAACCTTATTGATATTATCGCTAAATCCGGTATTGTCGGTGCCGGTGGTGCAGGTTTTCCTACTCATGTTAAAATGAATGCAGAAGCTGAGTACGTCCTGATTAATGGTGCTGAGTGTGAGCCTCTTCTGAGGGTTGACCAGCAGCTGATGGCAACTGAGACAAGAAAAATTCTTGAGGCTTTGAAGCTTTGTATGGAAGCTGTAAAGGCAACAAAGGGTGTCATCGCATTAAAGGATCACTATCATGATGCTATTGATAGCTTTAATAGTTTATTAGGAGAATATGAAGGCATCAGCCTTCATATCCTCCCGAACTTCTATCCGGCCGGTGATGAGCAGATCACGGTTTATGAAGTTACGGGAAGAATTGTACCAGAAGGTGGAATCCCTCTGATGTGTGGAGTTATCGTTTCTAACGTAGAGACGATGCTTAACATCTACAATGCTTACTATGATGACCAGCCTGTCACAGATTCCTATGTAACCTTCGCTGGTGAAGTTAAGAATCATATTACACTGAAGTTACCAATTGGTATGACAGTGAAAGAAGCTCTTGACCTGGCCGGTGGTGTTACTGTTGACGGACCTTATACCGTTATCAACGGTGGGCCAATGATGGGTAAGCATGTCCCCTTGGATTCTAAGATTACAAAGACTACAAAGGGCCTTATTGTATTATCCAATGACCATCCGCTGATTCAGGATGTAAGTCTCGATATGGATAAGATGCTTCACATTGCTAAGGCTGCTTGTTGTCATTGTAGTATGTGTTCAGAGGTATGTCCGCGTCATCTGATCGGACACAGGATCGAGCCTCATAAGACTATCCGTTACGCAAGTTATGGAAGCCTTTGTGATGGATCCGATACACCTATGATTGCATTCTTATGTTCTGAGTGTCGTCTCTGTCAGTATGCATGTATTATGAATCTGCAGCCTTGGAAGGTTAACCACCTTCTTAAAGGCATCATGGCTAAGGGCGGAATCAGGAATTCACTGAAAAACAAGCCAGAAGCTGTACATCCGATGAGAGAGTACAAACGGTTCCCTATTAACAAGCTGATTGCCCGTCTTGGACTTACTAAATACAATGTGGCAGCTCCTATGCAGGATCTTGCAGTAGACGTGGATCATGTATCCATTCCTGTAGGACAGCACATTGGAGCACCTGCAGTTCCATGTGTGAACGTGGGAGACACAGTGGCTAAGGGTGATGTGATCGCCCAGCCGGCAGAAGGTAAGTTAGGCGCATGTATTCATGCTAGTATTAGTGGTACAGTCAAAGCAATCGCTGACGGTTGTATCTCAATCGAGAAATAAAGGATGGTGTTTACAGTGAGAAAAGCAGTTGGATTTGTAGAGGTAAAAAGCATTCCTGTAGGCATCCAGACAGCAGATGAGATGGTAAAAGCAGGAAATGTAGAATTATTAATATCCAGTCCAATGTGTCCTGGAAAATATATTATCATCATTGGCGGACAGGTAGGTCCCGTAAAAGCTGCTATGAGCCGTGCTGAGCTCGTTGCAGGAATCTATCTGATCGATACACACGTGCTTGATAATATCCGTGAAGAAGTTCTTCCGGCAGTTGCTGGAGTAACCCAGAACCAGAATATCCAGGCTCTTGGAGCAATCGAGACTATCTCAGCTTTAACATCTATTATCGCAGCCGATATAGCTATTAAGGCAGGTAAGGTAAGTCTTGTGGATCTGAGAATCGCAAGAGGACTTGGCGGCAAGGGATATTTCATCATCACTGGTGAAGTTGCGGCAGTTAAGAATGCGGTTAGCGCAGTTCTTGCCAAGCTTGGTGTAAGTGGTGAAGTAACATCCACAACCGTTATCCCGCGTCCGAATCCACAGATTGTAGAAGCGGTATTGAAATAATTTGCGATATGAGACATTAAATTAGAGGTTGCTCGTAGCAATACGAGCAGCCTTTTTAAATGAAAAGATTTGCAGGAGAACAGTATGGCAAAAGCATATATTAAAATTACAGAAGCCAATGAAAAAGCCATTAAGAATTTTATTGGTATGTGCAGGATGAACGGTCTGGAAAATGACGCTGATCCTACATTTACATTTAAGGACCATAGAGAAGGGCTTGGAGTAGTAAGCTTTGATCTCTATTTTGACAGTAAGAGCATTTCAGAAGTAGCCTGGAAGATGACTGTAAAGATAGATACCAGTGTGAGATTCCATGACCAGGAAAAATCAGAGCCCGGTGCTCTCAACTGTTACAGGGATTTTTATAAGATTAAAGAAGGAAGTCTTGACCTGGAGCTGCTTAAGTCCAACTTCTCGGTTTTTGCTTATTAATCATTTCCTTTATAACTATCATAAAAAAAGAATGGCCTATGATAATTTACATGAAGAATGGCCAGTATTAATATACAGGCAGGAAAATCCCCGTGGAGGATGGATCGAATCTCTTATGTTTCAATCCATCCACCACGGGGATTCTTTAAATGGCATATATAAATCATTTAGAATTATCAGATTATATTTTTCCGGCTTCTTTTCCGGATTACTGAAATGATATCATCAAGAGCCTGGTCGATATTATCGTAGCTGCTCCAGTTCTCGAAAAGTATTTTATCAATATCAACAGACATAAATTTGGCTTTAGTCCGCTTTTTATTATCTTCAATAAAGTCAAACTCCGCAGTGTCCATGTAACCACATACTCTGGCGAAATTATAGCAGGCGGCAAAACCAAAGCACTCTCTTAAAATATCCAGGGCTAAGGATTCTTTGTAACCATGGGTGATCTTGTATTCCAGCTTGGCATCCTTATCCCAATACTTGAAGAAGAACTCAATATAATAATTGTAGAGAGCCTTAATAACACTGAGAAGATAGGTAATATATTTTCTTCTGGCTGCTTCCGAATCATAAGGACGGAAGGCTGCGGAGCAGATCTGCGTGATGATGTTAGCAATCATAAAGCCCATATCATAAGAGAAGGGAGCGCTCAGAGGGTATTCCATATCAATGACCTTCATATTGTTGTCATCGGCAAATATGTTGGAGGTATGGAAATCACCGTGGATGAGAGTCTCACTCTTGCTCATAAAAAGATGCCTCAGTTTATATCTCTGGAATTGGAGATTGTCATCGTGACGAATGGCCTCACAGTAGTCACGGAATTCCGGTCCGCATTTGGGGTCATAGTCATCGGCCCCAAACATACGAAGGAAAACCGGACCCTCCATGGTATCTCTCATGGAAGCGTTCATAAAATGAGCGATCTGTCTGCGGTAGTCATCAGTATCCATATAGAATTCTGAAGTATAGAAATGAGTGGCAGCCAGGTAGTGGGCCATGTGTCTGGCAAGGTGGGGATAATAATGGTTCTTGTTCATCTGGAAGCGGATCAACTTTAAATTAGATACATCCTCCATGATGATAATATTATTTTCAAAATCCCCATAATAAAGTCTGGGCACATATCTGGGAACGATTTTGGAGCGGATCTCCATAATCTCGTACTCATAACGGCTCCGGATTGGGTCCACGGTCAGAGCCTCCCGACGCCTTAAAACTTCGGCAGTCTGTTTAACGATGATAGAACGCTCTCCGTCACTGAGCCGGAATATATAATTACAATAGCCGTCTCCCTCTACATCCTGACCCAGATCCCCGTCGCCAATCTGGCTGACAGAAACAGGATCCTTCAAAATAAAAGAAGGAACATGCTCTCTCAGATAACTGACAACATTTTCTTTCGATAATGCGATCACAGCAAGTCCTCCTTTCTTAATAGCCTAGTTCTTTTATGTTGCGGCAGTAAATCTCTTCAACTCCCTTGATATCATCTATAATCTGGTCGATAGAAGTGTAGGTCTCCCATTTCTTCAGGAAGATCATACAGACCAGGATAGACATACACTTGGCATTATGTCGCTGTATAAAATCCTCAATCTCATCGTAATCCGCATAAGGTATGGCATTGACGATTCTTCCTAACTGGGCACTGGCCGCAAAACCAATGAACTCCCGAAGAGTGGTGAGGCGGAAATCTTCGTCAAGTCCGGGAATATTCTGGTATTCCGGCTTGGAATCCTCATGACAGTAGGAGATAAAGTAGTCGCAGAACTTCAGGTAGGTATCTCTGACTACTGAAAGGCAATAGGCCTTAAAGTCTTCCCTGTCTTTCTCGGAATCAAATGGCCGGAAGCAGGCTGACTCATACTGGGCAAGAAAATTAGCCGTGAAGTAACCCAGGTCATAGGAGAAGGGGCCGCAGAAGGCATACTCCATATCAATAACCTTGGTCTCCTTAGCGTCAGCAAAGACGTTGGAAGTATGAAGGTCACCATGAATCAGACACTCTCCCTTGGACATGAAGAGATGACGCAGCTTCTGTCTGGCCAGAAGGACATCGGGATGGGCGGCAACCCGTATTGAAAACTTGGCGAACTCAGGGTCCAGCTGATGGCCTACGGTATCTTCCGGAACCACACTGGTCAGGAACATACCTACATCCATAATCCTGCGCATGGTAGTATTAGTAAAATATACACCAAGCTCCCGGTAAGGCTGACTCTCCATATAATACTCAGAAGTGTAGAATTCCGTAGCTGCCATATAGCGGGCCATATGGTCCGCCAGACAGGGGAAGGTGACTCCCTTCATCAGCTGGAAGCGGGAGATACTAAGCCTGGACACGTCCTCTGTGATAATGACACGGTTCTCATCATCGCAATCATAGATGTCAGGAAGGAGGTCAGGCACGATGGCCTTGCGGATCTGCATGGCCCGGTACTCCAGCTTATAGCGGTTGGGGTCGATATGGATATCATGGCCGGACCGGGTCTTATTCCGGCACTGCTTGACAATAAGATGATGAGTCCCGTCGGAAACACGGAAAACATAATTGATAAAGCCGTCTCCGTCCTCCTCCAGATTACCTTCGCCTACAAAGGAAACGGTGACATGATTATTGATATTGAAGAAATCAAGTCTAGAAGCCACATAAGCAGCCACGTTATTCTTGTCAAGATCAATCATGCTGTCACCTCCTTTCCCGGCAAGTCATTCCTTGATGCAAAATAAATGTAAATGAATCATTTACAAATAAGAAAGATCAAATCAAATAAGTTAAAACAAATAAAACGATAAATGCATTTTAAAAATAAACAAAAAATAAACGTAAAAAACAAATGGAAGAGGATCATTACAGATGACTGAAATCAGTCAAAATAATCATCCTGGTAGGATCTGGCATTCTCCTTCTTGTACTGGTCTACAATCTCATGGAAGGCTGCAGACAGCTGGTCGATCCCCTCTCCGGTGTAGGAACTGATCTCATAGATATCCCTGCAGCCGGCCAGTTCCAGGTAGCCCCTGGCCTGGCGGATCTTGGATTCGTCCAGATCAATCTTTGTTACGATGCCTAAGACAGGCTTGGCAAACTTAGTGGCGGTTCCCGGTGAAAACCAACAATCATCACTGGCGGAATCCTGGACCAGGCCAATCACGTCAGCATCGTGGGAAGTGGTGGTCAGTGATCCCCAGAATCCCCTTTGCTGCATGTATTCGCCGGGAGTGTCGATAAAATTACCCACATACTCCACTGCCTGGGTCTTGTCATACTTGATCTCTTCTTTTTGCAGGCGCTGGATCAAAGTGGTTTTTCCCGCCGCGGAAGCGCCAATCAGCATAATCTTCATAGTATTGGTAAATCCCCGTTTCTATTATAGTATATGGTTCTGGCAGGCCATCATGTCTTGGTGATGGCAACAGCATCAAAACCAAGTTTGTTATAGAAGGTGGAGATCACACTATTGAGGGCTGATTCCACGTTAGCCGTAGATCCTACGATGATCAGAGAACCTGAAAAACGATCCACAAAGCCAAGTTTGATGGTGGCGGACTTAGTACAGATATCCGCCGCGATAATAGTAGCCTCGGACGGAGTGATCGTCATGATACCGATGGCATCATGATAGTCATCCGGCAGGCCCAGCTTCTTATATACAGAAGCCTTGGGACGGGTCACCATGTGGGCGAGAGTAATCTGCTTACCAGGAACATACTCCTGTATCATTCGATCCTTATCGCCGGCATTGATGCCGTTGTTAATCATATCCCGAGTCATAATTGCTCCTTTCTGGACAGCAACTGACACTTATCCTCACTGCTGTTTCAGTTAACATGAAATGCTGAAATGAACCTTATTGCCTACCTCCGGACCTGCTTTTTGAAAACAGATTCATGGGAAATAACCGAAGGAATCCGTCCTGGTCCTTAGAAAAAGGCGCAATAAGCTACAGTATTTCTTAAACTAATTATACAAAAGCGAGGATTCAAAGTAAATATAATTTCGTCAGAAATTACAAGTATTCTTTTGTGATTTTCCAATAATTAAATGCTACAATTGTGTTATCGACAAGGATTGGGGACAAAAATATGAAGTCTACTTTTAAGGGCAAAAACATCACCTATATTTTGGAATGCAGGGACCATTCCCTCTACACCGGCTGGACCAATGACCTGGACCGGAGGCTCAAGCAGCACAATGCGGGGGAGGGAGCCAGGTATACCAGGAGCCGCAGACCTGTAAAATTAGTTTACTATGAGGTTTACAAGACAAAGGAAGAGGCCATGAAAAGAGAGTATGCCATCAAGAGGCTGACCAGGGTCCAGAAGCTGGCCCTGATTAAAGACAAAACAGAGAAAACTGGTTCAGATCAGAGCTGGTGGAGGGGAAACTGCTCTGATTGAATCAAAAGCAGGAGGAACTACTCAGATTGAATCAAAGACAGGAGGAACTACTCAGATTGAATCAAAGACAGGAGGGACTACTCAAATTGAAATAAAAGCCGGGAACCTGCCCGGGAGGATTTGCAGGTGATGATACAGCCAGACGAACCGGGACAATCCGGGTATGTCTGGATGAAAGGGTATTAATCTGTCTTGTATTGAATTGCTTTGTATTTATAAAATAAGACCTGCCTCTTTCTATGAGGGCAGGTCTTGTTGACATAAAAATAGAGAAATGTAAGGAATCTGCTGAAAAAGCTTGCATTTTATCCAAAAAACATGGTACTATCACGGACAACATACTTGAATTCGTGTCATTAGCTCTTTTAAATGTAATGAAGCATCTTCAAAGCCGGTCAGGAGACCAGATATTTCCCCTACAGCATGTATACATACATAAAAATATAGTGGCAGAGGCTTCCCCCCATAACAAAGAGGTGGAAGATCTCATGACTGCCGAAATTTGCAGGGAAGCGGTCGAAGATCTTCAGCTTTAAACCATAGATCAGACCTCCGATGGTGTAGATGATACCACCGGCAAGCAGCCAGTAAAATGCAGGCTTGGGCAGGGTCCGGACCAGGGTTCCGAAGACAAAGACACAGGCCCAGCCCATGGCGATATAGATGACGGAGCTGACCCAGTGGGGGCAGTTGATGAAATAAATCTTGAGAATAATTCCCAGGATTGCCGCGGCCCATATGAAGACCAGCAGGAAGAGTCCCCTGCTGCCGGTGAGAGCCAGTAGGCAGACCGGCGTATAGGAGCCGGCGATCAGGACAAAGATCATGGAATGATCCACCCGGCGCAGAATCAAGTTGATTTTCCTGGAAATGTCCAGGGAATGATAAACGGTGCTGGCCGTATATAAGAGAATCATACTGCTGATAAAGATGGCCATGGCCGCGACGGCCATAGAGCTGCCGGTCAGAACAGCTTTATGAAGCAGTGGGAAGGAACACAGCAGGGCAGCTGCCGCTCCTACAAAATGAGTGATGGCACTGCCGGGGTCTTTTAATTTCAACATAAGAATAGCTCCTTTCTTCTATAAATTAAGGACCGAATAAGGTCCGGCCTTACGGTTGCCGGAGGCATAGGTCTTTAAGACAGCTGTTAAGGTCCGGCCTTACGGTTGCCGGAGGCATAGGTCTTTAAGACAGCTGTTAAGGTCCGGCCTTACGGCTGCCGGAGACATAGGTCTCTAAGGCGCCTGTTAAGGTTAGAGCTTACGGCTGCCGGAGGCATAGGTCTTTAAAGGCAGCTGTAAAGGTCCGGTCTTGCGGTTGCCGGAGGCATAAAGCTTTAAGACAGCTGTAAAGGTCCGGCCTTGCGGTTGCCGGAGGCATAAAGCTTTAAGACAGCTGTTAAGGTCCGGTTTTGGGGCTGCCGGTGACATAAAGCCTTAAAGGGCAGCGGAGTAAGAGAAGATAAACAACTGTATATAAACGATAATAAAGTAAGCAAAAGCGTATTACATAGTTTTAAAAACTACATTAACTGGTTTTAATATACCACTGTGTTTAAGCTTATGCAAGGATAAATATTATCTTTAACAGGATTATGACCTGCCTATGGAGGAAATTCCTGGACAGGAAGGCTTTTGCCTGGGAGGGTGCTTATGAGGATTGGACTGGCCCAGATGGATATAAGCTGGGAGAATATTGAAAAAAATATGGACAAGGCCGAGGCCTTCTTTGCTAAAGGAAAGCAGAAAAAGCTGGATTTTCTTGCCTTTCCCGAAATGACCCTGACAGGTTTTTCCATGAATGCCGACAGGCTTGGACCCTGCTGGCAGACCCAGGTGAATTTCTTTAAGGACATGACCAGGAAGTATGGCATAGGGGCGGTTTTTGGCTATATTATGCCGGTGCCGGACCAGCTGCTGGAGCTTCATCCTGACTGGAACCACTACCACAACAGGCTGGCCATCGCAGTTGACGGAGAGCTGAGACTCAGCTATGCCAAGATCCATCCCTTCAGCTACGGCCGTGAGGCCAGAACTTACCAGGGCGGTGAGAGTATTGAAACCATGGACTGGAAGGGTATAGGTCTGGGGGGCTTTATCTGTTATGATTTACGCTTTCCGGAGATTTTCCAGATCAGTTCCCGGAAAAGCCAGGTGATTTTTGTCATCTCTAACTGGCCCAGGGAAAGAGTAGACCAGATGGACCGGCTCCTGGCAGCCCGGGCTATAGAAAACCAAGTCTATATTGTAGGAGTCAACAGGGTAGGAGATGGAGACGGCCTGTCTTACAAGGGTCATTCCGCCGTCTATGGACCGGAGGGAGAAAGGCTGACAGGCATGTCCGAGAAAGAGGCCCTGATCGTCGCCGACCTGGACCTTGACCGGCTTGACCGGCTCCGGGCAGATTTCCCCTTAAAGTCGGACCGGAAGGAGGACCTTTATATAAGACTCTGGAAGGAGAGACTGGGGCTGCCCGCAAAATAACATAGGAAAACAGGCTCCCGGCCCGGGATCAGATGGAAGACTACCTGGCACCAAAGAGACCGGAGAGCCTGGTGAAAGGATAATATAATATATGAATGACTTGAAATTTAACAACCTTGATGTAAAGCCTGAGATTTTGAAGGCAGTAGCCTTTATGGGATTTGAAGAAATGTCTCCTATACAGGTGAGAGCGATTCCTGTGGCCCTGGAGGGCAATGACCTGGTAGGTCAGGCCCAGACTGGTACAGGAAAGACAGCGGCCTTCGGTATTCCCATTTTGCAGAGGATCGATCCAAAGCTGAAAAAACCCCAGGCTATCGTCCTGTGCCCCACCCGGGAACTGGCCATCCAGGTTGCGGGAGAGATCCGCAGACTGGCCAAATATATGCCGTCGGTGAAGGTTCTTCCCATCTATGGAGGTCAGGAGATCTCCAAACAGATCCGGTCCCTGAAGGCTGGTGTCCAGATTATCATCGGAACACCGGGCCGGGTTATGGACCATATGCGGAGAAAAACGGTCAAATTTGACTATATCAATACAGTAGTCCTGGACGAGGCCGACGAGATGCTGGATATGGGATTCAGGGAGGACATTGAGGTGATCCTGTCTGACATAAGTCCTGACAGGCAGACCATGCTCTTCTCAGCTACCATGCCCCGGCCTATTCTGGAGCTGGCTAAAAAATACCAGCAGGATCCCCAGATGATCCGGGTGGTACGCAAGGAACTTACCGTTCCCAATATCGAGCAGTATTACTATGAGGTGAGACCCAAAAATAAAAGTGAAGTCCTGTCCCGGCTTCTGGATATCTATGATCCGGGCCTGTCCATCGTTTTCTGTAATACCAAGAAGGGTGTGGATGAACTGGTGGCAGACCTGAAGCTGAGGGGATACTTCGCTGAAGGTCTCCACGGAGACATGAAGCAGACCATGAGAGACCGGGTGATGCAGCGCTTCCGGACCGGCCATACGGATATTCTGGTGGCCACGGATGTGGCAGCCCGGGGTATAGATGTGGATGATGTGGATGCAGTATTTAACTATGACCTGCCCCAGGACGAGGAGTACTATGTCCACAGAATCGGCAGGACGGGAAGGGCCGGCAAGTCGGGTATGGCCTTCAGCTTTGTGGTGGGCCGGGAGGTCTACAAGCTTAAGGACATCCGCCGCTACTGCAAGGCCAAGATCAAATCCCAGCCAGTGCCGTCTCTTAATGATGTCACCGAGACTAGGGTGGAGAAACTATTTGACCGCCTGGACGGGGTGATCCAGGACCAGAACCTGAACCGCTATGTGGGGATGGTAGAAAAGCTTTTAGACGAAAGAGATTATACCTCCATGGATGTGGCCGCTGCCCTGCTCTATGATTATATAGGCAGCAACGGTTCCGATTCCCGGGAAGGACTTGCCGGGCTTGCCGCCAAGGATGGCCGGGAGGACCTGTTCGGGGATACCGGTGCCGGTGAGGAAGGTATGGTCCGGCTCTTTATCAATGTGGGTAAAAGACAGGGAGTCAGGCCGGGAGACATCCTGGGAGCCATTGCCGGAGAGAGTGGAATTCCCGGCAAACTGGTCGGAGCCATTGACATGTACGATAAATATACTTTTGTAGAGGTTCCCGCAGATGTGGCCCCGGAAGTTCTTGAGGCTATGAAACACGCGAAAATCAAAGGGAAAGTAATTAATGTAGAACCAGCCAACAGAAAATAATTATGGGATAAAAACGACTATGGAGAATATGCAGATGAAATTAGCCGGGCTGACCCGGGCTGAGAAATTACAATTATATATTTACCATACTAAACCGGTCCTGAATATCCAGGCACTATTTTCTGATGCCAGCAGCAATTATGTCCGGCCCTTAGAGCCCAGGCAAGGAGACGAGGTCACGGTCCGCTTCCGGACTGCAAGGAATAATGTAGAGCATGTATTCTTATGCACCGGAGAGGACAGGATCGAGATGGAGCCTGTCTCCCACACAGAGTGGTTTGATTTTTATGAGGGAACATTTTCTATGGGCAGGAAGACGGCGGCCTACTATTTTGAGGTGAATTCCGGCGAGACCCGTTACTACTATAACCAGAAAGGACCGGTCAGCGAACCGGATCCGGAGTTCCAATTCCGAATCTGTCCCGGTTTCTCAACCCCGGACTGGGCCAAGGGAGCAGTCTTTTACCAGATCTATGTAGACCGGTTTGCCAACGGTGACCCCACCAATGACGTGCTGGACTATGAGTACATGTACATCGACCAGCCTGTCAGAAAGGTAGAGGACTGGTCTGCCCTGCCTAAGGCTATGGATGTGCGCAATTTCTATGGAGGAGATATCCAGGGAGTATGGGATCATCTTGACTACCTGCAGGATCTGGGTGTGGATGTAATCTATCTGAATCCTATATTTGTCTCCCCCTCCAACCACAAGTATGACATCCAGGATTACGATTATGTGGACCCGCATTTCGGCAAGATTGTTCGTGACGATGGTGACCTTCTGCCGGAGACAGGCGGGGAGAATGTCCATGCCAGCAGGTATATCAGGCGGGTGACAGACCGGAGAAACCTGGAGGCCTCCAACAAGTTCTTTGTGGATTTTGTCAAGGAGGTACACCGTCGGGGGATGAAGGTGATTCTGGATGGAGTATTCAACCACTGTGGTTCCTTTAATAAATGGATGGATGCGGAGCGGATCTACGAAGACCAGCCCGGCTACGAGAAGGGTGCCTATGTTGACCGTAACAGTCCTTTCAGAGATTTCTTTAAGTTCTATGATATGCAGGCCTGGCCTTATAATGGAGAGTATGACGGCTGGTGGGGCTACAAGACCCTGCCCAAACTCAATTATGAGAAATCCATGAGGCTGCGGACCTATATCCTCCACATAGGCAAGAAATGGGTATCCCCGCCTTACAATGCGGATGGCTGGAGGCTGGATGTGGCCGCGGACCTGGGTCAGAGTGAAGAATTTAATCACGAATTCTGGCAGGATTTCCGACGGGCAGTCAAGGAGGCCAACCCGGAGGCGATCATTCTGGCCGAACATTACGGAGACCCTTCCTCCTGGCTGGGTGGAGACCAGTGGGATACAGTGATGAATTACAGCGCCTTCATGGAGCCGGTCACCTGGTTTCTTACAGGTATGGAGAAGCACAGTGATGAAAAAAGACCGGATCTCCTGGCCAACAGCCAGGCCTTCCGGGATGCCATGACCTACCATATGTCCAAGTTCCAGTACCCATCCCTGGTGACGGCTATGAATGAACTGTCCAACCACGACCACTCCCGTTTTCTGACCAGGACCAATATGACCGTTGGCCGGACTGATTCCCTGGGACCCGAAGCGGCGGATAAACATGTCAATAAGGGGATTATGCGCAATGGCGTAATCATGCAGATGACCTGGCCCGGAGCCCCTACCCTCTATTATGGGGATGAGGCAGGAATGACGGGCTGGACGGACCCTGACAACCGGAGAACCTACCCCTGGGGGCAGGAGGACCAGGATATGATCCGCTACCACAGGGATATCATTGCCATTCACAAGAGGGAGCCTGCCCTGATGCGGGGTTCCCTGCAGATGATGGAAGTAAATGACGGAGCTCTGGCCTACGGACGCTTTACGGACACTGATAAGATCCTTGTGCTGATTAACGGCAGTGATGAAGCCCATCTTTTAAGGGTACCGGTCTGGGAGATTGGAGTCGGGGAGAATGAAAGGATGGAGCAGCTGCTCTACAATGATGAGACCGGCTATAGTCTGGAGTCCAGATTCTTTCCTGTTAAAAACGGACTTATGGAGCTGGTGGTTCCCGCTCTGTCAGGAGTGATTATGAAGGCTGTCCCTCTTTTATCTGAGGAGGACTAAAATTAGTTCTTGATTTTTTCCTGCTTATCCTTTATAATAAGCAACTGTCAGGTGCTTATGGCACCTGAATATGGGTGGATTCCCGAGTGGCCAAAGGGGGCAGACTGTAAATCTGTTGCAAATTGCTTCGGTGGTTCGAATCCACCTCCGCCCATTATTATTTTCAAGGCAGCCTACTTGCGGGCTGCCTTTTTTCTGAGCCGTGCTTCTTTCCGGGGTAAATCTTTTTTCGGCACAAGCGTTTTCTGCTGTGGACCTGTTTACCTGCAGTGGCTGCCTTTTGACGTCCCCATTTTACAGATTCCTGTCCGGGACTGGCCTGTGCACTCGCCTGCCTGTCATACCATGCCGGCGGCCGGCATGCTCTTCCGGATCATCTTCCCCATGAGACAAAAGAAGTCCTTTCATAGTGGCATAATGCACTTTTATTGTAACAGGAGATGAAGGGTCTGATGTCTTATCTTGGTCAGCGAGTCAAAAATTTATCGTAGACTCTTGTTGAAAAAAAGACCGGATAAGGATATTATATAAATAGAGTATTATGATATCAGAAACAGTATCCTTCTGTGCCTGGGGATTTTCTTTATGAGGGGACCCGGCAGGAAGGAGTGAATAGTAATGGCATAACATATTGGAGTTGGGAGGTACTATAAACTATGCTTACAAAGATGATTGAGACATTAAAGAAGAATCCCCGCAAGATTGTATATACAGAGGGAACAGACAAGAGAATTCTTGAGTCCGCTTCCAGACTGACCAGCGAAGGTATCCTGGGTGTTATTCTTCTTGGTAATGTGGATGAGGTTAAAGCTGCTGCAAAAGCAGGTAATTATAATATCGACGCCTGTGAGATTATCGACCCGGTAGGATATCCTGAGATGGATATGCTGGTGGATGAGATGGTTAAGCTGCGTAAGGGCAAGATGACAGAGGAGAAGGTCAGGGCAGCCCTTACCAAGAGTAATTACTTCGGAACCATGCTTGTCAAGGTCGGCAAGGGTGACTGTCTCTTAGGCGGAGCAACCTATTCTACAGCAGATACGGTCCGTCCTGCTCTCCAGCTGATCAAGACCAAGCCGGGCAACAAGATTGTCAGCTCCAGTTTCGTACTTGTCCGCGGCGATGAGAGATATCTTTTCAGTGACTGTGCCATCAATATCGATCCTTCCGAGGATGATCTGGTTGAGATCGCTATAGAGTCTGCCAAGACAGCTAAGATTTTCGGCGTTGATCCCAAGGTTGCCATGCTGTCCTACTCCACACTGGGATCCGGCAAGGGCCCGAGTGTTACCAAGGTTGCCAATGCTACAGCTAAGATTAAGGAGATCGCTCCTGATCTGGCAGTGGAAGGCGAGATTCAGTTTGACGCTTCCGTAGCACCGGAAGTTGCCAGCATCAAGGCTCCGGGATCACCGGTAGCAGGCCAGGCCAATGTATTTGTATTCCCTGACATCAATGCAGGGAATATCGGATATAAGATTGCTTCCCGTTTTGGTGGATTCGAGGCAGTAGGTCCTGTTCTTCAGGGTCTGAATGCTCCTATCAATGACCTGAGCCGTGGATGTACAGCTGATGAGGTGTATAAGATGTCCATCGTTACAGCAGCTCTCAGTGTTCCTGAGGATACTGTGGCTGAGGCCGACCTTGAGACTATTGTTAAGACTGTCATTGCGGCTATGAAGGCATCCGGCCAGATCTAATAACTATATTGATTCAGTGCATTGGGCTGTCGTTGAGCTTATAACTCGGCGGCGGCCTTTTCTTAACATTAGATGGATTTCCGGAAGGGCATTTTACCCTGCCTGACAGCGGATAATTTGTTCTGTTTCAGAAACCGGAGGTGTTATTATGATAGATTTCAAGGAAGAATACCGTAGGAAACTGCGCTCTCCTGAAGAGGCGGTCAAGGTTGTAAAAAGCGGGGATTGGATCGATTATACCAGCTCCCTTGGCATGCCTGTCCTGTTGGATAAGGCCCTGGCTGACAGAAGAGATGAACTTTTTGATGTTAAGATCCGTGGAAATCTGATTGACGGACCCATCCGGGTAGTAGAGAATGATCCCAGCCAGGAACATTTTATCTATCATTCCTGGCATTGTTCCACTTATGAAAGGTGGCTTTGTGACAGGGGGCTTTGTTTCTACATTCCCATGGTATTTCATAATAATGCAGCCTATTATGAATTTTTTCTCAAAGTAAATGTAGCCATGGTCTGTGTGACACCAATGGATAAACATGGTTTTTTTAATTTCTCGGTCAATACCGGTGTGGCCGGACCAATCCTGGAGCGGGCGGACATCGTAATTGTTGAAATCAATGAGAATATGCCGACCGTTCATGGCGGTTACGGGGAATGTATTCACATCTCTGATGTGGATATCATCGTGGAAGGTGACCATGCCCCCCTCAAGCCCAGGGCCATGATGCAGCCCTCGGAGCGGGACCGGAGAATCGCCGAACAGATTCTGCCCATTCTCAAGGATGGGTCCACCCTTCAGCTGGGGATCGGTAATATTCCCGATGCCGTGGGTCAGCTGATTGCCCAGTCTGACCTTAAGGATCTGGGTATGCATACGGAGCTCTGTACGGATGCCTATCTTCATATTTACAATGCCGGCAAGCTGACCAATAAGAAGAAGACCATTGACAGGGGAAAAGGGGTCTATGGTGTGGCTATCGGAAGTCAGGAACTCTATGAGTGGGTGGATGATAATCATGGACTGGCAGCCTATCCTTTAGAGTATGTAAACCGGCCGTATGTTATAGCACAGATTGATGATATGGTTTCCATCAATGGTTGTGTGGCGGTGGATCTCTACGGGCAGGTCTCTTCTGAGAGTTTTGGTTCCAGGCAGATCAGTGGGACAGGAGGCCAGCTGGACTTCCTGATCGGGGCATCGGCCTCAAAGGGAGGTAAGGCATTTTTGTGTATGCATTCCACCTACATGGACCGGGAAGGGAATCTCCACTCCAGGATTCTTCCCCAGTTTAACGGAGATATTATCACTTCGCCCAGAAGCCAGGTCTATTTCCTGGTCACGGAATTCGGAGTCATTAACCTTGAAGGAAGATCTACTTGGGAGAGAGCTGAAGCCCTGGTGTCCATTGCCCATCCTGATTTTCGCGGTGGTTTGATCCGCGAGGCTGAAAAGAGAAAAATATGGAGACAATCCAATAAGAGATGAGGAGCGGCCGTCAGATAAACTGCCCGTTTGGGGCAGGAGAATGGCTGCCATGTTCATAACAAGAACAAAAAACCGGCAGCGGAAGCTGCCGGTTTTTGTTTAAGAAAGGAGAAGTATGAAACTATTCTTATAGAAATGCTCTGTCCGGCCTGGCCGGAACAGATGCAGGGTATTACAAAAATGTCAATATTCCTCTTGCATAGGAATTAAATATGTTTGACACATTTAGAATAGTAATTATATGTGTTTAAAATATGAACATATTCAGGGAGTAAGAAAGGGTTAAGAAATGAAAGGGAGTCGAAAGAATTCGTAAATAGATCTTTTATACAGATGTCAAAATTAAAGTTCTAATTGCGATAATTAAAAAAAAATAAGTTAGGCGTTATGATATAATTTTAAAAAATGGAATAACTTTAATTTTCGGAGAGTTTACTGTCAGAAATGCACAGGGGGTGTGCGTTATGAATATTGGAATTTTGGAGTATGACAAGAAAATAGCGTATCAGCTTGAAGAAATAGTCCGAGAGCAGTGTCCCCATGGCCATGTGAAAGTGTGGACTGAGAGCAGGACATTAAAAGAAGATATTAAAGACAGAAGTATTTATAAGATTCTGATTTTGTCTTTAGAGCGCAATTCCAAAGACATTATTGAATATGCCATAAGGCTTCAGGATCTATATCCCGATATCAAACTGATTTATACGACAGAGCTGGATCCGGTGATTTTTGAAGTATACCGGTCCTGCCCCACCTATGTACTGGCTAAGCCCCTGCAGCAGGAGCATGTCAGGGCGTCCTTGAAAAGAGCAGTTCAGGAATTGAGTCTGTCCAGGGATAAGAATTTTACCATCATCAATAAGCAGGGGATTTTCACTGTCCCCTATAAAAAAATCTATTATGTTGAAAGTGATAAGCGTAAGCTTAATATATATGGTGAAGAAGGTCTGATCAAGTCCATCAATCTGAAAATATCCGATTTCCTGAAGTTTGAACATGGCAGATATTTTCTCCAGTGCCATAAAAGTTACGCAGTCAACCTCATGCATGTATCCCAGATGGAAAAGTATGAGATTGTGATGGAGAATGGTACAGAACTGCCGGTCAGCCAGTCCAGGTACACGGAAACCAAATCTGGTTATGTGAGCTTCCTGGAAAATGAGTAATAAGCCTGATCAGCAGAAAGAATGATAAGTACAGGGAATTTTGAATCATATTGTGGCCAGAGGCATGATAAGTGGCTGTCTCAGGCAGTGCCGGAACCTTAATCGGTTTGTCCGGTCCTGCCTGAGGCAGTTTTTTCGTTTACAGGGAATCCACCGGTTTGAATCCCCCGGTTTCCTTCGGAATTAGAAATCCGGAGATGGTCACCCGCCCAATGGGAGTCAGGTCACTGGCCTGACCTTGCCCGGCTCCAGAGTCCGCAGGCGACGATACTGTGTCCGGGCTGGAGGGCCAGAGTCAGTCCACCAGGAACATGGTCCAGTCGCGGACCAGCTCGTCAATGTTTTCGTAGAGCTTGTCCATCTGCCGGTCATCGGGCTGGTCCACAAAGACGCCCCCGGTACATAGAACTCGTTTTCCAGTCTCCTTGCAAAGCTTTTCGGCCACATAAGTGATAAAGAGGTCGGAGGCATTTTCACAGCTGGCTATGATTTCCGTCCTGCACTGGGGCGGGTCAGCTTCCGCTGTGGGTGTGCTCATGGCCGTGCAGCCGATATAAGGGATATTATCCGAGGTCAGAAGAACATGGAGGTCCTCTCCGACTGGTGTTACATCCATCTGAAGTGTGGTAAAAAGTAAAACTCTGTGAAATTTCATATTAGTCTCCAATCGTATTTTCCGTTATAGTAAAGGTGCAGGCGGATCTTCTGTGGAGATTCGCGATTTACTATTATTATATCCGCTGGTCTGGGACAGGGCAAGACCTTCCTTGGCAGGCTTTAAGAATCTTATCCCCTTAGTTGGGGCTTCACCTGTTTCATAATAGATTAAATTGTGCTATAATTTAATAATTATATGTATATCAGAATGGGGTCTTAGCTCTTATTTGATTATGGGAACAAAGAGACGGGAAGATGAATCAGAAGAAGGAGAATAAAATGAAAAACTGCAAAAAGACACTATTGATTATGTTGCTATGTATGCTGGCGGTATCCATGAGCCCCCTGCTGGTCCAGGCCAAGAAGCCGAAACTGAACCGGAAGTGGAAGGTCGTTGAGCAGGGAGAAGTTTTTTTCCTGAGAGTGAAGAACACAAAAAAGAAAGTCCGCTGGCGGTCCACCAACCCTGATGTGGTTGTGTTGAGGCCTATTTCCAGGAAGAAGGCTGTACTTAAGGCCAAGTCTCCCGGCAGGGCTTATGTTGTTGCCAAGGTGGGCAGCCGCTATCTCAAGTGCCTTATAGGAGTTACAGCCCCGGAGAATGAAGCCGACAGTGGAGCTAATACCAATACAGATATAACCCCTGATGAATTGCCGGGCAGTGATCTTGAGATTGTCCATACGGTGACTAAGCTGGACTTCCCAAGGTGGATCCAGTCCTTTACCATGGACGACAAGTACTACTATTTTATCCAGATGACCAGTGCCAATACCGGTAATCTTAGAATCACAAGAGTGAAGTATGCCGGCCTTGGAAAATATCTGAAGGATCATATGGATCTGATTAATTTTGGCCATGGAACCAATCTTGACTGTTCCACCTATAATGGAGTGACATATCTGTGGACGGGAAGCGGTGCCAAGGCAGGCTCGGATGTATCCAGGGCCATATCCTGCTTCCCCTATGTCAAAAACAGCAGGATTAATAACCATTCGCCCATAAGCTATCTCATTCCTCACTTAGGTAAAGGAAGTAATGTAACGAATGTATATCCTGCCGTCAATGAAACAGGCGATAAACTGATGGTACGTTACACTAAGAGTGGCAAGCAGTATTTCCAGGCTTATACATTAGTGAATGGTACCCAGATTAACCCAAAGAAGCCCTTATTCTATATGGCCTTTACCTTGCCGGTGGCAGACTTCCAGGGCTTTGATTATTACAAAAATTCAGTCAAGACTATAGAGGGAAGTCCCAGTCAGGTTTTCCTGGCCGGTTATGACAGGACCAGAACTTTCTATCCGACCATGATCAGGACCTACACCAAGGGAAGCAAAAATGTTGCCAAGAGGGTTATTAATGGGGCCAGCGCACTTACTTTCCGGGAGCCGGAAGGAATCAAAGTCACATCAAGCGGACAGACTATTATTATGTTTGTCTCCAATACGCTGACGGACCAGTCCTGTAATATATACCGGGTGAAGTAAGACCGGGGAAAGCAGTGAATTACACAGGCCGGCGCGGCTGACTGTAGAGGTCTGCGGATGACAATTGTTACACAGGCCGGCGCGGCTGACTATAGAGGTCTGCGGATGACAATGATTACACAGGCCGGCAGACGACAGATAGATTTTTTCACATATATAAACAGATGGGAAAGGCAGCAAGGAGGAAAAGGATTATGCCTAAGTGGGTAGATTTGAATGAGATTGAAGAAGATGAGATCCCGGTGAAGAAATTCAGTATCACCGAAGAGATGCTCAGTAGGGAGGAGCGGATTCCTGCTTCGCCTTCGGTTTACCAGGCCGGGGAGGAGGACTTCCTCGACGCCATGGAGCCGGCCAAGAAGAGTATGACGATCTTCTTTTTGATTGATGTATCCGGCAGTATGAAGGGAACTAAAATCGGTTCTTTAAACAGTACTATGGAAGAATTGCTTCCCTCCCTGATCGGCGTGGGAGAGGCATCTACGGATGTGAAGATTGCCGTGATGAAGTTCTCCACCCAGGTTGAGTGGGTGACTCTCGAGCCGGTAAAGATTGAGGAATACCAGTTCTGGAACCGGCTGGAGGCCGAGGGGCTTACCTTTATGGGAGACGCCTTCCTTGAGTTGTCAAGGAAGCTGTCCAGGAGTACCTTCCTGAGTTCTCCTTCCCTGTCTTTTGCACCGGTTATCTTCCTTTTGTCTGATGGATCCCCCAACGATGACTGGAAGAAGGGACTGGAGACCTTAAAGCAGAATAAGTGGTTCCAGCATGGTCTCAAAATAGCTCTCGGTATAGGGTCAGAGGTGAATATGGACGTACTCCGTGAATTCACCGGCAATGAGGACCTGGCTGTCCAGGCCAAGAATGCCGACCAGCTGAGGGAGCTGATCAAGCTGATGGCAGTTACCTCATCCCAGATTGGAAGCCGCAGCCTGGCCCTGGTGGACAACAGCGGCCGCCAGGTTAGGGAAGAGACAGTGGCCCAGGCCAAGCAGAAGGTTCTCGTGGAGGAGATCCAGTCCGGGGCCAAGGATATTCTTGGCGAGGCTGTTGATATTGACGCGGTTAATTTTGATGAAGGCTGGTAAGAGGACAGGTCATGAGAGAGTTAAAGATTAATGAACGTATTCCGATGGAAGCCGGCGGTGAGGCAGCGGTGATTCAGGAACTGGGCCGTGGCGGTCAGGGTATCGTTTACCTGGTCAGGTACAAGGGAAGGGAATATGCCCTGAAATGGTACTTCATCAGCCGTATAAAGAATCCGGAGGCTTTCAGGAATAATCTCAGAAGGAATATAGAAGACGGAGCACCGGAAGGAGGCAGGCAGTTTATATGGCCCCTCTTTCTGACAAAGCAGAAAAAGAATGGAGCCTTCGGTTACCTGATGCGGCTGGCGCCCAGGGACTATGACTCCTTTACGGACATTTATAATGGTTACCGGTGGGAGAAGCCCAGGGCCAAGGGGCAGCCGGCCAGGAAGATTCCGGTCCGCTTTGCCTCCCTGGATACCATGATTACCGCGGCGGTCAATATCGTCAAGGCTTTCCGGGCCCTCCACCTGACAGGAAAAAGCTACCAGGATCTCAATGACGGTGGTTTTTTCATCAATACAAAAACAGGAGATATCCTGGTCTGCGATTGTGACAATGTGGCTCCTGACGGCCAGAATTTCGGTATAGGAGGTATGCCGGGTTTTATGGCTCCCGAGGTGGTCAGAGGCATGGCCATGCCCAATGTACTGACGGACCGGTATTCACTGGCAGTCGTACTCTTTAAGCTTTTCTTTAGGGGAGATCCCCTTGAGGGCAGTAAGGTGCTCAAGTGTGTTGTCATGACTGAGGAGAATGATCTGATCCATTATGGAAAGGATCCTGTGTTCATCTATGATCCTGACAATGCCTCCAACAGGCCTGTGAAGGGAGTTCATAATAACGTGATCAGGCTCTGGAGTATTTATCCGGAATTTATCCGCCAGGCCTTTACCCTGAGCTTTACCTATGGAATCAGGGAGCCCAATGCCAGGATTATCGAGAAGAGCTGGATCCAGATGCTCATTCAGCTGAAGCTGGATATCGTCCACTGCCAGTGTGGCAGGACAGCCTTCACTTCCACTTTTGAGAAGACTGGAAACCATACTCTGACCTGCCAGAAATGTGGCAGCACCATCTATACACTGGGGGTCAAGGATTATGAGCTTCCCCTGAATCCGGGAGCCAGGCTCTATGCCTGCCTGACGGAAAAGAACAGTGATGACTGTGAGACCGTGACAGGGATCGTCATTGAGAACAGGCTCAAGAAGGGCCTTTACGGGATCAAGAATATGACCCGGGACAGCTGGACGGCTGTATTTCCCGATGGTACGGAAAGACAGGTCGGGCCCCGGTCCGGCGTGCCCATCTGGAAGGGCCTGGATATCAGCTTCGGCGACGGGGTGGATGGCAAGATTCTGCTCTAGGGAGTAGTTCATCCAGACGGTATTCTTTTAATAACTGACTATGACAAGAGCTTCCGGTGACTTAATATGATAGGGAACTTAATATGATAGGGAACTTAATATGATAGGTATTTATTGTGATGGATGACTTATTGTGATAGGTAATTTATTATGACAGGTGACTCATCATGATATATAGAAGAGAAGCCGGCGGCTTATATCGATAAAACAACTATAAAAAAGGTAATTATTTCATGAAGGTAATTAATGGTGTGGAAATGATTTCCCTGCAGGAGATCTGCGAGGAGTATTTACTGAGAAAGGACAAGGAAACCGGACAGATCGTCGGTGAGAATGCTTACTTTTCATCCATGGGAGCCATGATTGACGGAGCCCTGGCTTTTGTCAGGTTTTTTGAGAAGATCCACAGTCAGGGTAAGGTCTATGGGTCCTGGGATCCGGACCAGTTCTTCTTCTGCCGGGAGACCGGGGCCATGTACTTTAGTGGCCAGGACCTGGTAAAGCCCATGGAAGAGGCTGCGCTGGAAGCGGAGGAGATCAACTATACGGAATTTCTGGCCCCTGAACTGATTGAAGACCTGGCTGCCAGGAAGGCTGACCAGGAGACAGACGGACAGGAGGAAGCCATTTGTTTCCAGCTGGCAACAGACTGGTATTTTATGTCCGTATTCCTTTTCGAGTATTTCTTCCATACCGGCTCTCCCTTTGAAGGGAAACGGATGGTGAACCGGGTCTTCCTGTCACCGGAGGAAAAAGAGCTCTTCCGGGCCAGGGAGGGAGCCTTCTGTATGGAGCCTGGAGACCATGATAACGGGCCGGTGACAGGGATTCAGGATAAGCTGATCCGCTACTGGCAGGAGTATCCTGACTTTCTGCAGAAGACCTTCCAGCGTGCCTTCCTGAGCGGAGGGATTATGGAACAGTTAAGACCTACTGAACTTGACTGGAAGCAGGTGCTGGTCCACATGGCCATGGACTATAAGGAATGTACCTGCGGTTTCCGGGGTTTTTCTTCCCGTCTCCTGCCTCAGGATAACAAGACCCTGGCATGTCCGAAATGTGGGAAAATATATTATCCCCTGTCAGACGGTATGGACCGGATCCTGCTGGCTTCGGGAGAGAAACTTTACGAATGCCAGACCGGCAGGAATCCATTTGACAAGGACACGGTAACCGGCCTGGTAGTGGAGAACCGGCAGCATCCGGGTCTGTTTGGTATAAAGAATGTTAGTGACGGAGAGTGGAGAGGTTTCTTCCCTGACCACTCGACAAAATATATTAATAAGGGCCAGGTCATACCCATATGGAGCGGCATGACCCTGTCCTTCGAGCGGGGGGAGAATTGGACTCTCCGCGTGATTAAGATGAATGATCGTAAGGGTATCGACCAGGCCCAGTCTTTTTCTGATGAGGAAGTGGACTGACCGATGACCTGCCATGATCAAGGAAAGGAAGATGAGGATGAGCACACAGTTTGATTTAGATATCGATGCGATTGATCCGTTAGATACGATGCCGCCAGCCAAGAAGAGCATGGTCATCTTCTTTATGGTAGACACATCAAAGAGTATGGAAGGCAGTAAGCTGGATTCCCTCAATAAAGTAATGGGAGAGATCCTTCCGGAGCTTATTGGCGTAGGAGAGGCGGGAACAGATGTCAAGGTGGCTGTCCTGGATTTCTCCTCAGGCTGTGAGTGGGTGACACCGGAGCCGGTTCTGATTGAGGAATACCAGCGATGGGAGAACCTGACTGCCGACGGAGTTACTGACCTGGGAGAGGCCTGTGAAGAACTCTGCAGCAAGTTGTCCAGAAAGAGCTTCCTGAAGGCACCTTCCCTGTCTTACGCACCGGTGATCTTCCTGATTACCGATGGATATCCCACGGATAATTATAAGAAGGGCTTTGAGATGCTCAGGCAGAACCGTTGGTTCCAGTATGGCCTGAAGGTGGCCCTGGCCATCGGGTCCAGCGTTGACCTGGAAGTTCTTCACGAGTTCACTGATGATGAGGAGCTGGTTTTGCAGGCCTTCGGAGCCGACATGCTAAAAAAGCTTGTCCGGGAGATCGCCGTGACCTCTTCCAAGATTGGAAGTACCAGTATGACCCTGACTGACAGCAAGGGCGAGCGCAGCCTGGAAGAGGTTTCCGGAGCTAAAAAGGAGCAGCTGGTGGAGGCCGTCCAGGAGTTGAAGCAGGATATCCTTGGTGTGGAAGACCTGCAGGATATTGACGATCTGGAGATCGAATTCGATGAGGGATGGTAGAATGTTTCAAGGGATTCATACTACGGTGATCGGGGACAGTCATATCAGAAAAGGTATCGTGTGCCAGGACAGTTCCGGTGTTTTCGTCGATGATGAGTTTGCGGTGGCAGTGGTTGCCGACGGCCATGGGAGTGAAAAACATTTTCGCTCGGATGTGGGATCCCAGATTGCTGTGAAAATGACGACAGAGCTGTTAAAGAAGTATATGGCCAGGGCAGATTTCCGGGACCAGTTTACCAGGCATCCCGAATTTATACTCAGTCAGATTGAGAAGCAGCTGCTGATGAAATGGAGAGAGGCAGTGGAGGAGTTCCACAGGGAAAATCCCCTGTCCGGGGAGGAGCAGGAGAAGGTGGACCGGCTCTTCGGCAGCAAGGTCAGAATTCCGGTAATCTATGGAAGCACCCTGCTGGCAGCTGTGATGACCGGGGATTATTCTTTCGGCCTGGTCCTGGGAGACGGAGGCTTCGTGGTGCTCTCCGAAGACGGGAAGCTGGGCATACCCATTGAGGATCCCAATTCCCATGCCAACTATACCTCTTCCCTTTGTAATACCAATGCTGTAAGGTTTTTTGAACACTGGTTTTCCAGGGAGCCGGTAAAGGCCATGTTTGTATCTACAGACGGACTATTTAAATCCTTTGCCAGCGATGAGGATTTTCTGAAATATCATGGTCTGGTCAGCAGGATGTTTGACCAGCCGGACCGGGCAAGACAGAGTCTGGAGAGAAATTTTGAAAAAAGGACCAAGGAGGGCAGTGGTGATGACATATCTATGGCCCTGGTCTACAGAACAGAGTAATAGTTTGACCAATGGAGAGAAATTGGTTTTGAAATGAGGTGACAGTGATGAAAAAAGAGGCAAATGTCATTCTCGCCAAATGTGCAAAGGACCAGCTTTACGGAATCCGTATTGAGAAGAGAGACCATGACTGGGTCAGGACCTGGGCCTTCAAACTTCAGGAAGAGATGGCAGAAAAGGAAGGTTTTGATAAAGTCCAGCTGACAGGCAGCTTTTACACGGATGAGGAATATCCCGGCTGTCCCTATTGCGGGACGAAAAAATGTTTTGTCTGTGGCAGTTGTGGTAAGGTAAGCTGCTATGATGGATCTGACCGGGTGGTCTGTAACTGGTGCGGTGCCGGGGGAAAAGCCAGCAGGGATGACGGGGCTCTGGATGTCACAGGCGGTGGCTTTTAAGAGATAGTTGCAGGTGATAATAGTTTTATTTGTGAATATTTTGTTAGACTAATTGTAATTTAATAAACGTTTTGCTATAATAGTATTGGATTTCCGGAGGGTAATATATGAAGGACATAATTAAAGACCTGATTTTGGATGCTTCTTCTAAGATGACTGAAACTGCGTTGACTACACCCTATATCATTTCGAAGGGAACCAAGCGGCTCCCGGACCGGGGCGATGTAATCAGGATTATCAAGGACATTCGTCGGGTCATGTTCCCGGGATATTTTGGAGATGAGAATATTTCTTTAATTTCTCCGGATTATTTTATTGGCGATAAGCTGACGCATATTTATGGGGACCTGAAGAAGCAGGTTAAGGCAGCTCTGGACTTCCGCCAGCAGGAGGAGGACCAGGATGAAGATACGATCAGGAAGGCGGAGGAGATTTGTAATGTTTTCTTCCGGAGGCTTCCTGATGTACAGCAGATGCTTCTGAAGGATGTGGAGGCAGGTTATTACGGGGACCCGGCAGCCAAGAGCAGAGAAGATGTTGTCTTCTCTTATCCTGGCCTGTTTGCCATTTTTGTATACCGGATTGCCCATGAGTTCTATGTACAGGATGTACCCCTGCTGCCCAGAATCATGACCGAGTATGCCCACAGCAGGACAGGTATCGATATTAATTCCGGTGCCCAGATTGGGGAGTATTTCTTCATCGACCACGGTACAGGCGTTGTTATCGGTGAGACCACTGAGATAGGTAATAATGTGAAGCTTTATCAGGGAGTAACTCTGGGAGCTCTTTCTACCAGAAGTGGTCAGAAGCTGAAAGGAAAGAAGCGTCATCCCACAATCAGGGATAATGTAACTGTCTATTCCGGAGCCAGTATTCTTGGCGGCGAGACAGAGATTGGCGAGGGTGTCATCGTGGCAGGTGGTGCTTTTGTCACCAAGTCTGTTCCGGCCCACACTAAGGTTATTGTTAAGAATCCGGAACTGCAATTTATGAATTCAGATAAGAAAATCGAGCTGCAGGGAACTGCGAATGATGAGGGTATCTGGGAGATTTAGATGGGGACTGTCCATTCTTTTTAGGAAAGGGGCAGATGACCGGACCGATAGAGCCTATGGCAGATGAGTCAGAGTTTGGTCAGATTGATACTTCCAGATAGGGAAATACCCATTTCGAATTGCGAAAAGTCTTGGATGATTTTGATAATAATAAAATCTATAGCTATTGTTTTGGTCATCAATCAATGATAATTCGTTTTATCGGAAGGGAGTATACATGAATAAGGAGTTTATTACTTACGCCAGGATGTTTAAGGCCATGTCAGATGAGAACCGGCTGAAGATCCTAGGAATGCTTAAGGAGCGTGAGTACAATGCCAGCGAGCTCTTAGAGGAAGTAGAATTTGGTCAATCTACCTTGTCACATCATATGAAGATTTTGATTAATTCAGGCCTTGTCGTCGCCAAAAAGAATGGTAAATGGACCATTTACAGTCTGGTACCGCATGTCTTTGAAGAAGTGTCCAATTGGATAAGAAATCTGGTATGGTGATGCTTTATCCGGCTGGATAAGGAAGTTGTTTTGACCATGCCTATTGGGTGTAGAAGTTTGTGCCAGCCATAAGAAATGGCTGGCCGGTCAAGTGGTATAAGAATTTTTGTTGACAAATTAGTATTTATAAAGTAAAATCTAACCGTTGTCTGTAAGACAGCTGAATGCCCAGATAGCTCAGTCGGTAGAGCAGAGGACTGAAAATCCT
>DLBH01000039.1 GCA_002494165.1 Lachnospiraceae bacterium UBA7026
TCCTCCTGGTCGTGGGTCACATAAATAAAAGTGATCCCCAGTTCCTCCTTGAGCCTCATCAGCTCATACTGCATATTCTGGCGCAGTTTCAGATCCAGGGCTCCCAGGGGCTCATCGAGCAGAAGGACCTTTGGTTCATTAACTATGGCTCTGGCTATGGCGATCCGCTGCTGCTGGCCCCCGGAAAGGGATGCCGGCTTTCTCTTCTCATATCCCTCAAGATTCACCAGTTTCAGGGCATATTTGATCTTATCCTTAATGTAAGCGGCGGACTTGTTCCTGATCTTCAGGCCGAAGGCAATATTATCCTCCACGGTCATATGGGTAAATAGGGCATATTTCTGGAAAACCGTGTTGAGATTTCTCTGGTTGGGCTGAAGGGAGGTGATATCCCTGCCTTCAAAAATCACTTTGCCCTGGTCAGGAGTCTCGAAACCTCCGATGATACGCAGGGTCGTGGTCTTACCGCAGCCAGAGGGTCCAAGCAGGGTCAGGAATTCATTCTCCTTCACCTCCAGGCTCAGATCATCGAGCACCATACTGTCACCAAATGTTTTTGAAATATGCGATAATTCAATCAGGTTTTTTTTCATTCTTTCTTCCTCTGCACTTGTTCTTGTTTCTCTGATCAGATCAGAAGCTGGGCGGTGCCGCGATCCAGATTAATTCCGCGCCTCCCCTGCTGCTGATATAATGGGGCTTGTCCGAAGTATAGTAGAAGGACTCTCCCTTCCTGGCCTTACAGATTCTGTCTCCCAGGTGAATCTCCACAATCCCCTTGAGGACATAGCCGAATTCCTCTCCCTCGTGGGGATTATCCGGGCAGGTGGTCCCCCCTCGCTGCAGAATCAGATGAATAGGCTCCATCATATTCTTCTGGGCATTGGGAATGATCCAGCGGATCAGGTTGCCGTCCTGGGCATCCTCCTTGACAAAATAATCCTCCTCGGTAAAAACAATCTGTTCTTCTTCCTTCTCTTCCTGAAAAAAATCACTGATGGTCGTCCCCAGGCACTGGAGTATATCCTCCAGGCTGGCGATAGAAGGGGAGGTCATGTCCCGCTCCAGCTGTGATATGAATCCCTTGCTGAGTTCTGACCGGTCAGCCAGTTCTTCCTGGGTCAGACCCTGCTTCTTTCTCAGATCCCTCAGTTTCCGTCCAATCTCCATCCTGTCTACTGCCAAAGGCAGCTCTTTCCTCCTTCTCATATCCCGGCGGCAAAAGTTGCTGTCGGAATGTATTTTAAACTTTTTGTTTAGTATTTGTAAACATAGACATTATGGCAAAGAAAGCCCCTTCTGTCAAGAAATCTTTTAGTAAATACAGGAAGGGATTCTTGTCTTTATCTTAAAACAACCGGCCGCTTCCGTGGGACAGCCTGTTTTTTCCCAAGATAAAAGCCGTCATTCCTGATGACGGAAAAACGGCTCTTGCTATGTATGGCTTATTCAAAATCTATATAATCTTATCTACAGCCTGCCGGCCCTGGGTCTGCTTTCCCCAAAACCGGCCGGACAGGGGCCGGCTGGAAAGGCTTCCCTGCCGGAAACTAAACCTCTTCTCTTACCCAGGCGATCTTCTGACCCAGGATCTCAGCAATCTTAGTCACCGTGGGCTTCATGATCAGCAGTGCCTCATCCCGGGTCTTGCCGGAGGCGGTGACACGGATAAGAACACCATCTTCCTTGGCATAGGTAGCCACTGTCGGATTCACGCTGTCCAGGATATCTCCCAGTTCATCGGCTATGGGAGATTCTCCGATCACGGAGATGGGCATCTCGTCAGGCCCCTTGATCTTAATATTGATGGAGACAAAAACATGGTCTGAAAGCTTCCTGATAAAAAGCCTGCAGCACTCCTCAAAAAGGGGCTTCATCTCCTTGGGCGGTCCGGGCAGCATGACCACGGCCTTATCCTCCCTGACCATGATCAGGCCGGGGGCCAGGCCCACGGGATTGGGAATGACCAGGGCTCCCTCTGGAACCATAGCCTGCTTTCTCTGGCTGTCTGTCATCTGGAAGATTCCGTAAGACTCCAGCTTGGCCTTGACATGCTTTGCCGTCTCCTCATGGTAATAGAGCTTCTTTCCAAAATAGGAAGCGACCACTTCCTTGGTCAGGTCATCCTTAGTGGGACCCAGGCCTCCTGTGATGATAATCAGGCTGGACCGGGCCAGGGCTGTCTCCATGACGCCGGCCAGTCTCTCGGGATTATCTCCCACAACTGTGTGATAATAAAGGTCTATTCCAAGCTTTGCCATCTCCTTGGAGATATACTGGGCATTGGTATTCACAATATCCCCCAGTAGAAGCTCTGTTCCAACACAAATAATTTCGGCAGACATATGTCGCCCCCCCTCCTAAATAAAAAAGTTCTTTTATCTAATAATGCAGCAGTAGCCTACTGCTGCATTATCATATTTATGGATAAGTCTTTTATAATCCTGACACCCACCTATCTTCTCTTTAAGAAGGTAGGAATCTCAATCTTCACATCCTGGCTGTCACGGCTGCTGGCCGCGCTTTCGCGGGCCTGCTCCCGCCGGTTCTGGCCGGGAATGCTGGCGCTTGTGGTATAAGTCGGACCTGCTTCTGTCTTCCTGGCTCCTGATCCCGCGGAATTGCCGCGCTTGCCGGATACATCCTGAAGACCTGTGGCAATGATGGTGATGCTTACATTATCCTCAGGGATATCATCACTCTCCACATTACCAAAGATGATGTTAGCCTCATCACCGGCAACCTCTGTCAGGAAGGATACTGCCTCGTAAACCTCCTGGATTCCGATATCTCCGGAGAAATTGATGATGATATCTGAAGCTCCGCTTACTGTGGTTTCAAGAAGCGGACTCTCCATGGCCTTCTTCATGGCCTCCACGGCCTTATCGTCACCGCTGCCAGTGCCGATACCGATATGGGCGATGCCCTTATCACGCATTACTGTCTGTATATCAGCAAAATCAAGATTAATAAGACCCGGCTTGAAAATCAGGTCTGTTATGCCCTGCACACCCTGCTGCAGTACTTCGTCTGCCTTACAGAAAGCATCCTTGATTGAAGTTCTCTTATCACAAATCTGAAGCAGTTTATCATTGGGGATGATAATCAGTGTATCTACATTCTCCTTCAGACGGTCAATGCCGGACAGGGCATTGTTCATACGCGGCTTACCCTCGAATATAAAGGGCTTTGTGACAACACCGACAGTGAGTATGCCCATCTTCTTTGCGATCTCAGCGACAACCGGTGCTGCACCTGTTCCGGTTCCGCCACCCATACCACAGGTGACAAAAACCATATCCGCATCTTTGAGGAGCTCTGTCAGTTCGTCCCGGTTCTCATCTACCGCCGCCTGGCCGATCTCAGGCTTGGCACCCGCGCCGAGACCCTTGGTCAGCTTCTCACCAATCTGTACTCTTGTGGCTGCCTTACACAGATCAAGAGCCTGCTTATCTGTGTTGATTCCAATCAACTGCACACCCTCAATCGCCTCGTCAACCATACGATTCACTGCATTGTTACCGGCGCCGCCTACACCGACAACAAGTATTTTTGCCTGCGTTAATTCCTCATTTGACATAATTTCCAGCAAGGTCTTATCCTCCTTAAATTCCTATGTAAATTAATATTTCGCGAATTTACATAATACTAGTTATATAATACGTTTTTTTGTGAAATTAATCAACACTAAATTAACTTCAAAATCCCAGTCCCTACTTTTTCCGGTAAGTTATAATCTTTTTCTCATCCGTGTAGAGGCTCATGTCGACAGTTCCTTCAGTATACTTTCCTGTTAAAGATTCCAGAACTGCAGGAATCTTTGACATTTTACCATTCAGGTACTCTTTCCCCCCCAGATATATACTGAAATTACCGGAAATCAGGGTGATATCATTCTCACCTTCAAAATGGATTTCCGAAATGTCAAGCTTGTAAGTGGATATTTTTTTGGTAATATCCACGATGGTATCAAAGTAGTCACCGTCAACCTTAATCTGCTCCTCCGGCATCACCTCCCTGAAATTCACGCCGGTGACTATGGGGACGCCTGGAAAGAGGGTCTTCCTGCTTTCCATGGCCACTCCCTGCTCATTGAAATAATAGTATTTATCCATATATTGGAACACACCGGCCCGGAGCTTCTCCTTCACCTTGATATGAAGGACATGGGGCTCCTCACAAGTCATGCTGACCTTTTCTATAAAAGGCAGGTAAGTCTGGCCAAAGATCAGATTCTCGGCCACCATGACCAGTGTGTTGGGAACAAAGTCTTCCTTTTTTACCGCCTCGATTACCTCACTGTCCATGTAGGTGGTATTACCCGTCACATTAAAGTCCTCCAGGGAATAATCCACATAGACATAGTAAATGCCCATTCCGATGATCGCTGTCATCAGCAGAAAAAGGATCGTTTTCCTGATTCTTCTTCTCTTTTTTCTTTTTCTGTTCTCAAGAACAGCCAGATTTGTTACAGCCATGGGCATACACCTTTTTTATCCTAGATTCTCAGATATCTGGTAACCGAAAGCATGATCCCCATCTCTACCAGCAGGAAAACCATGGAACTTCCTCCGTAGCTGATAAAGGGAAGGGGAATTCCCGTATTGGGGATGATATTGGTTGCCACCGCGATGTTAATGAACACCTGTGACGCTATATGGGCGATGACGCCGACGGCGATCATGGACCCCAGCAGGTCTGAAGCATTGACCGTGGCCACCATGAATCTCCAGATCAGGCAGAAGAAAAGGGCAATGACGCAGATGGCCCCAAACAGGCCCAGTTCCTCACAGATAATGGAAAAGATCATGTCATTGTAGGCCTCCGGCAGAATCATCTTCTGCATGCTCTGCCCCAGTCCTTTTCCAAAGAGTCCTCCTGAACCGATGGCATAGAGGGCATTCATGGTCTGCTCGTTGGCCCCCGAATCAGAGGTTCCCAGGAAGGCGGTAATACGGTCCATCCTGTAGCCTTTGAGACTGATCAGCAGAAAGCCCGCCCCTCCAAAGAAAGCGGCAATCAGGGCGAAGGGATAGAATTTAGGATGGGCAACAAAAAGCATGACCATGGTAATTCCCACAAGGATCACCGCCGTACTGAAGTTCTCATAGCCAACTAGGCCTATGATAACCAGAGACCCGAGCAGGGGCTTAAGTAGTCCTAGGGGATGCTGCAGCTGACTGGCGTGGTCATTAATATAGATGGCCAGGTAGAGTATCAGAAACAGCTTGGCCATCTCTGATGGCTGGAACCGCAGACCTCCGACGCCGATCCACCTGCTGGAGCCATGGCTTACCGATCCCGAAACCAAAGTGGCGATCAGCAGGCCCACGATACTTAAGTAGATGATCCAGAGGAAAATATCATGCTTTTTTAGAATCCTGTAATCAAAAAACTTGGAAATGAAAAGCATCAGGCCAATTCCAATCAGGGAGAAGGCTCCCTGTCGTTTGAGCCAGTAAGCCGGATCCCCATAGATGACACTTCCCCTGTAGGAACTGGTGGAGTAAAGGACCACCAGACCGAAACCAACCAGGAATATTACCAGAAAGAGGATGGAATAGTCGATGGAATGGGCCCGGATCTCCCTCTGCTTTCTCAGCTGGATGATCCGCTCCCGCCTCTCGGCGTCCAGCTGGGCAACCTTTCTGCCGGATATCTGTTTTTCTCCCCTCTTATTAGAAGAGCTCTTTTTGCCGAACAAGCTGGCCACCCTGATCACTCCTTAAACTTTTTGACCAGATCTTTAAATACCTGGCCCCTGACTTCATAATTTTTAAACATGCCCCAGCTGGCACAGGCAGGGGACAAGAGAACGGCGTTTCCCGGCCGGGCCTTGTCTCTGGCCAGGTTCATGGCCTCCTCAAAGCTGTCCGCAAAGAGAATCTTGTCAAAGCCGTGGGCCCTGGCCGTATCAGCGATGGCCTGGGCCGTTGCCCCCATGACAATAAGCCAGCGGACCTTTCCGTCAAAGGCCTCGATCCACTCATCATAGGAAGACTTCTTATCATAGCCTCCTCCCAGCAGGACCGTCGGTTTATTCATGGCCTGGATACCCTTGATAGCCGCATCCGGGTTGGTTCCCTTGGAATCGTTGTAGTAATCAACCCCATCCACAGTGTCCACATACTCGATCCTGTGTTCAACGGCCCTGAAATTCATGACCGCCCTGCGGATCTCATCCGGCTCCACACCCATATAATAGGTGATTCCTATAGCGGCCAGGATATTCTCATGGTTATGGCTTCCCAGAAGCCGGATCTGATCCAGCCTGCAGATTTCCTTTACCAGGTCCCCTTCTTTAATAATAAAGGTATCACCGGAGAGGAATATTCCCTCGTCCAGGATGGTCTTCCTGCTGAAAAATACCGGCCTTGCCGGGCTTCTTTCAGCCATAGCCCTGGTGATAGGATCATCATAATTCAAAATGATGATCTGGTCCCTGGACTGGTTTTTAGAGATAGCCAGCTTGGTGTCCCCGTAGACTTCCATGGTCCCGTGCCGGTCCAGGTGGTCCGGCGTCACATTGAGGATGGCACTGACATCCGGGCAGAAACCGTCAATCGTCTCCAGCTGAAAGCTGCTGATCTCCGCGGCTATGGCACAGTCATCACTGGTCTCGTTAGCCACAGAAGTAAAGGCTGTTCCGATATTACCCACTACAAACACCTTATCATAATGCTCCCGGAGAATTTCTCCTGTAAGAGCAGTAGTCGTCGTCTTTCCGTTGGTCCCTGTGATGGCTGCCATCCGGCCTCTGGCAAATTGCCAGGCCAGCTCGACCTCTCCCCAGACAGCCTTGCCCCTGTCGGAAAATGAACGGGCTATGGGACTGTTTACAGAAATGCCGGGGCTGAGGATTAACAGGTCATAACTGTCGGCCATTTCCTCTTTATAGGGACCCAGGACGAAATCCAGGGAGGCTCCCCCGGGAAGTCTGTCCAGTATGGCCCCGGTATCCAGGTCCTCATTTCCATCATAAAGGCTTGCTCCTATACCTCTCTGGGCCAGGAGTATGGCAGCGCCTATCCCACTTCTGCCACCGCCCGCAATCAATATTTTTTTCTTAGACAGGTCTTTTCCTGCCTCAGTATGTTTTATCATCTTTTTCCCGTCCTCTCAAAAATGTCCGGTGTCCTTGCCCGGCCGCTGCGGCCCTGTCATCAAAATCACTGAGCCGGTCAGCAGGCCACTAGTAGGCGGCATAGGCCAGCAGGCAGGCTACCGCTGTAACGATGGTAAATATAGATACCACCTTGGTCTCCGGCCATCCCGACAATTCATAATGGTGATGAATCGGTGCCATCTTGAATACTCTTTTCCTGGTTCTTTTATAATAACTCACCTGAATGATCACAGAGAGCACTTCCACAAAATAAATGATGGCGATAAAGGGCAGGTAAAGGGGAATCTGTAAAATGAAGGCCGAGGAAACCACAAAACCGCCCAGAGCCAGGGATCCGGTATCTCCCATGAAAACTCTGGCGGGATTAGTATTGAACCAGAGAAAGCCCAGGAGGGCTCCCAGCATGGCTCCCAGCACCGGATGAATGCCGGACCCGCCGGCTACAGCCAGCAGAAATACGGTAATCACTGCCGTGACACTGCTGGCCAGGCCGTCAAGACCATCGGTAAAGTTGGCCCCGTTGACGGTACCCAGCATGATAAATATAACTGCCGGTATATAGAATAATCCCAGGTCCAGCCTCATTCCTCCCGTAAAGGGAATCCTCAGACAGGTATCAAGGCCTGAGAACCGGAGCAGGTAGATGGAAAAAGCCACTGCTACAAGCAGCTGTCCTCCCATTTTCTGGGCCGGGGTCAGTCCCAGGTTTCTTTTTTTGACCACCTTGATATAATCATCGAGGAAGCCAATGAGGCCAAAGCCAAAAGTTACCAGCAGCACAGCTACTATCCTGGGGCAGGAAGGGATAAAGAAGGCACTTCCCACCAGCAGAGACGCCAGGATCAGGACTCCTCCCATGGTGGGTGTCCCTGACTTTTTCTGGTGGGACTGGGGTCCTTCCTCGCGGATATATTGTCCGAATTTCAAACGGTGAAGAAAACTGAGCATGGCCGGCCCGGTAACCAGGCTGAATACAAAGGCAGCAAGTGCCGGCACAGCAATCTGAAAATTCATGGTTTCTCTCCTTTTTCCATCATTATAAGCGATGGATATCAATCAATTCTTATCATCAGGTTCTATGTTATAAGCAGCGATAATTCTTTCCATGACCTCCCTCTCCAGATTGACGGCCAGGGCAGCGTTGGCCTGCTCTTTGACCTTGGGCTCGTCGATGGTCACATAGATCAGATAGCGGGGTTCGTCCACAGGGAAAAAGCCCATGAAGGAAATATAATAATCTTCCTTGTTTCTGGGAATCTTTTCCGCCGTTCCTGTCTTACCACCTATGGAATAGCCCTCGATCTGGGCCTTGGTTCCGGTTCCCGTCTCCACAGTATCAAGGAGGTAGGACCGGATCTTCTTGGAGGTCTTCTCAGAGATGGTCTTGCGGACCAGTTCCTTGTCGATATTTTCTACCACATCACCTTTGTCATTCTGAATCTGCTTGACGATGTGGGGTTTGTAGTAATTACCTCCATTAATGAGGGAGGCAAAACCGGCAGCCATCTGGATCATGGTACAGTTAAAGTTCTGTCCAAAGGAATTGGTAGCCAGGGTAGCGTCGTTGGAGTAGTTGTCCAGATTGTAAACCAGACTGGCAGTATCCGCTTCGCCGGGAAGGTCCACGCCGGTCTTCCTTCCAAAGCCGAACTGGTTCTGGTAGCTGTAGAAGATCTTAGGCTCCTCCTTGAAGGCGATATTCATCATGGCCACGTTACAGGACTGGGATACGGCCTGCTTCAGGGTGATATCTCCGTGTATGTGAGAGCAGCCGATATTTCGTCGGCCCACCTGCCTGGAACCGGTACAGTAGTAGTTTTCATCTCCGCTTAAGATACCACTTTCCAGGCCTGCCGCCACGGTGAATGGCTTGTAGGTTGAACCAGGCTCATTGGTATCACTGATCACCGTATTTCTCCAAAGCTCGTAAAAGCCGTCATAGATAGTTTTCTGCCCCTTATACTGGTCGGGAACTTCTTCCTCCTCATCCTCCCCATTCTCCTGGTCATTCTTTTTCTTCTGGTCAAGATAGGCGGTATATTCCTTCATTTTTGCGATCTCAGTCTCCGAGAAAATGCTTCTTAAGACGCTCTCATCCATGGGTGTGTTAAGATTGTAGGGATTGGAACTGGCCATCCCCAGAATCTCCCCGTTCTGGGGATTCATAACCAGAATACTGGTCATCTCACTGCCCACCTTTGAGTCAAAGGCCGCCACCCGGTCCTCAAGGATCTGCTGGATCTGCATATCGATGGTGGAGACCACGGATTTCCCGTTTTCCGCCTCCTTTACAGACTGTTCCAGAACCAGCTCCTGGTTGAAATAATAGTAAGCCCTTCCATTGGTACCATTCAGGGTATCATTATAGGACTGTTCAATACCCCAGTTCCCCACATTACCCGCGGAGGTAAACCCTAATAATCTGCAGGCCAGGGTGTTATAAGGATAAATCCTCTTATAGCTTTCTTCAAAGCTGATACCCCTGACCCTGGAGGCCCGGTCGATCAGCTCCTTTGTTTTTTCGTCGGCCCCTTCCCGGTCCTTATTCTTCATATCCAGGAATTCCTGCAGGGGCTCCACCTGGTCATAGGTCAGATTCTTCTTGTAAATGACATAGAAGGAATCCGGGTTGGCTTCAACGACCCGCTTCAGGTCTGCTTTACTATAGCCCATATAATCACTGATGGCGTCCAGGGTAACATCCTCGTATGCCTTGTTCTTTTCCAGAATATTCTTGGGCTCCAGAATCAGGGTATACATCTTTTCGTTGGTCGCCAGCAGGTTTCCGTCCCTGTCGTAGATCTTTCCCCGCTCAAAGGGAATCACCGTACTGGAATTCTTCTGGCCGCTGAGCACCATGGTCTTATACTCGTCCCCGTAATTGACGTTTATATATATCAGCTTTCCAATCAATACCAAAAAGAGGCAGACGATACCAACAAATACGATACCAAGTTTGCCCCTCATTTTATTGGTAAGACGAGTGATTCGAATCGTACGTTTCACCATATTACCACCTTATCAGTTCCCAGTGCCAACGCTCTCATACTGCCGGAAATAGTCCTTGGTCTCCCCGGTATAATATATGATTCTGCTCTTTTCCGGATATGTCATATTGAGGGTATTTATGGCAAAATCTTCAATCTGGGAAAGGTTGACGCTCTTGTCAATCTCAGACTGGAGGGCCCCCTTGCGGCTGAGAAGCTTGACCTTCTCCTCCTTGAGGGCATAAATCTCCTGGGTCCTCTCTTCCACCACGTTCTTCTCGTGAAGATAGAGCAGGGCTCCGGCCACAATGAAGACCAGTGAAGCCACAATGACCATGGTATATTTCCAGTCAAAGGACCTCATCCTGTCTCTGTTCTTCTCCGCGGCTGCCTCCCTGTTTTTGCGCACCTCAGACATCTTTTTCCTGGTCCCGGCAGGCACTTTCTTTTTTACTTTTTTCTTTTCAGGAACAGGCTTTTTTCTCTCGGGAACGGCTGAGAACCTCTCGGGTATATATTCATACTCGGCCAGGTCCCGGGCTGTGCTCCCATAGATATAATTATACCTGTCATGTGTATTTCTTAAAGCCATGAACGACATAACCTCCACTTTTTCTTCCATTCATCGCGCTGTTTCTACCCTAAGATATATGTATTTCCCTATATTATATGTATTTTTATTCCGGCAGCTTCTGGCTTAGCCGGTCATCCCTGACCTGTCGCTCAAAGACGCGCAGCTTGGCACTTTTGGCCCTGGGATTCCTTTCCAGTTCTTCCGGGGAAGGCAATATAGGCTTCCTGGTGACCACCCTGCCCCGGGATACTCTGCCGCAGGTGCAGATTGGAAATTCCGGCGGGCATATACAGGGATTCTCACTGGTCCGGAATATATTCTTTACGATCCGGTCCTCCAGGGAATGAAAGGTGATCACACTGATCCGGCCCCCATCCTCTAAAAGCTCAATCATATCTGCCAGGTTATCCTTCAGGACGTTAAGTTCCTGATTCAGCTCGATCCGGATGGCCTGGAAGGTCTTTTTGGCCGGATGGCCGCCCCTGGCCCTGACCTTGGCAGGAATGGCTGCCTTGATGATCTCCGTCAGCTCCCCGGTGGTCTCTATGGTCTTGTCCTTCCTTCTGGCCGCGATATGCTTGGCGATATTCCTGGCAAATTTATCCTCGCCGTAATTGCGGATCATGTAGTAGAGCTCTTTCTCACTGTAGTCATTGACGATGTCCCTGGCCGTCCTGGCCGTCCTCTGGTCCATGCGCATGTCCAAGGGAGCGTCCTCCCTGTAGCTGAAGCCCCTGCCGGCATTATCGAGCTGGTAGGAAGATACTCCAAGATCCAGGAGAATACCGCTTACATGGCTGATACTCATCTGGGAAAGTACGGATCTCATAGCCGCGTAATTACTCCGTACGATTCTGACTTTGTCGCCATATAAGGCCAGTCTGGCTGAGGCCGCCTCTATGGCGTCCCCGTCCTGGTCGATCCCGATCAGCAGCCCCTGGTCACCCAGCCGGTCCGCGATTCTTGAGGAGTGGCCCGCACCCCCCAGGGTACCATCTACATATATGCCGTCGGGCCTGATCTTCAGTGAGTCAATAACCTCTTCCAGCATGATTGGTTCATGAGCAAATTCCATCTTTCTCTCCTGTACTGGCTCTGGTCTGTCCCGGTCATCAGTCCGGCCTCAAGCTTTTAAAACTCCAGACTTCCGGCGATATCCTCTATGGATGATTCGTCATTCTCCAGATAAGACCTGTACTTGTCTGTCGCCCAGATCTCGATACGGTCTGTCACGCCAAGGACAGTCGTCTCTTTCTCGATACCGGCAAAATCTCTCAGGGAAGGAGGAATCAGGAACCTGCCCTGCTTATCCGCCTCACACTCCACGGAACTTCCGATAAAGTAACGGACCAGCCTCCTGGCATCCCTCGAAGATGTGTTCAGCCCCTGCAGTCTGGCTGAGAAGCCTTCCCAGGATTGGGGAGAATAGATGAAAAGACAGCCGTCAAGGCCCTTGGTCAGGATAAAGCGGGTTCCCAGCTCCTCCCGGAACTTCACGGGCAGGATCAGCCTTCCCTTAGCGTCGAGTCCTTTGTTATATTCGCCCTGGAACACTGATCTCACCTCCTGTCCCTGTAAAACCTTGCATCTGTCCTCAAATACCCCTTGTATGGATATAATCACTACAAAATGGCACAAAACACCACTTTTTTCTACTTGCCAATATTTTATCGCATGATATGGCCTAATGCAACCTCGAAATTATGAATTTTATGGATAGTCGCTGAAAAAATACACAAAAAAAGCAGGTAAGTGGAACATTCTTAACCTTGTTCCGCTTACCCGCGAAAAAATACTATATTATTTATAATAGAATCTCTGATAAATTATCTCATAAAATCTTCATAGATCGGCATGACAACTTCGGGGGTATCCAGCATGACAATCTCCCCGTCATGGAGCCAGAGAATCTGGTCACAAAGGGCATTCAGGGTTGAGATACTGTGGGAGACGATCACTACCGTCCGGTCTTTCTTGGAAATCAACTCCTGCATCTTTCCAAAACTCTTCTTCTTGAACTTCTGGTCACCGACACTCAGCACCTCATCGATGAGCATGATCTCTGTCTCAAGGATGGCAGTGATGGAGAAGGCCAGCTTAGAGTACATACCACTGGAGTAGGTCCTCACAGGCTTATCAATGAAATCGTCAATACCGGCGAACTCAATAATATCCTGCATCTTCTCCATGATCTGCTTGCGGGTAAAGCCCAGCAGCATACCCGAGAGTATGATATTCTCCCTGCCGCTCAGCTCCTTGTCAAAACCGACGCCGATGGAAAGAAGGGAGATGGAGTGACCATGGAGATCTATCTCCCCGCTGTCTGCCGAAAAGATTCCGGCGATGGCCCGGAGCATGGTTGATTTACCACTGCCGTTCTTGCCGGTTATACCCAGAATCTGTCCCTCAGGAACTTCGAAAGAAACGTTCTTAACCGCATGAAAGATCTCCTGCTTGACCTTTTTTATCTTGAAAAAGTTCTGCTTGATCGAGCCGGCTGTGATAGTCCTGTAATCTATACAGACATTTCTCACACTGATTGCACTTTTCTGCTCTTCCATACTAATCACCTCTAGATTACTTTGACATAACTGTTCTCATTCTTATAAATGATCCTCATACCCAGAGCGGCGAAGGCCACACTGATCAGCAGCCAGATAACCAGCCACTTAAGGTCCGGGGTCTGGGCATAGATCAGACACTTCCTATAGCTGGTAAGAATCAGGGCAATAGGATTGATCTTAGCCAGAATGATGCCGTAGCGGCCCGGCATCCTGGTCTCCAGGTTATAGAATATACCGGACAGGTACATGAGCATACGTAAAACGATATCTGTCACATTCTGCAGGTCCTGTATAAATACGCCATAATGCATGAGAAAGGTCATACAGGCAAAGGTGAAAACACACTGCACGATAAATACCAGGGGAATATAAATCACGTTGATTGATACAGGAATCCTGTAAAATACCAGCATGACCACAATAATTCCCAGGGAAAATAACATCTTGTATCCGTTAAAAAACATCCTGGATATCAGCAGGACAAACTTTGGAATATAAACCTTGGTCACAATCGACTTATTAGCCCTGAGTATCTTAACACTCTGGGTCACACAGCGGGAAAAGAAATTCCAGGCTGTCAGACCGATAAAAATGAAGACGCCGAAATGGGGCTCTTTGGCATTGAAGACCGTACCAAAAATAAAGGCGTAAATCAACATGAAGCAAAATGGCTCCAGGATCCACCATATCCAGTTCAGATAGGAACTTGCGACCTCAGATTTAAGGGATGCCTTCGCAGAAAAGATGGCATATCGGTAATGACCCTTGAGGTCTTTCCAGAAACGTAACATGATTCCCTCCAAGTGGGGACTGCCCTCAGGCGGTCCTTTATAACTGTAAACATAAGGCAATAATGAACGACCGCATTATAGCACACTATCCATGGATTAGCAAGACTGCATTCCATTCATTATCCCTTGCAGTTTCTGTGAAAACAAGGGGCTGTGAAAGACCGGAAGGCCCCGGGAAAAGTTCATCGGGTCCGGTCTTAAAGCTGCCAGCCCCGGGCCGGTCACTTGCCAGGTCAGGAAGCCTTTGGGGCCGCCGCTTTCTTTCTTCCGAAATAGATGAGGCCCGCCCCCAGCAGGATGATGAGGATGCAGACCACCTGGGTGGCCGGTATGGATGTATGGCCGATCAGCAGCTGGTCTACCCTGAGACTCTCGATCATAAAACGGCCGGTCCCATAACCGATAAAATAGATGGCAATCAGCTCTCCGTCAGCCTTCTTGTGCTTTCTGTAAAAAAAGATAAAGAGAAGGACCAACAGGTTCCAGAGTCCCTCATAGAGAAAGGTGGGATGGACCTGGATATAGGAAAGGCTTTCCCCTCCCACCTGCAAAGAGACCAGATGGTCAAGGATTCCTGTGCCCTTAAGCTCACTGACCCTGCCTGTCTGCTCAAAATAGCCCAGGGGAATCTGCATGGCCAGAGGACCATCCGTGTAGCCCCCGAAGGCCTCCCTGTTAAAAAAGTTGCCCCAGCGGCCCAGAATCTGACCAAAAAGAAGGCCCATGGACAAGGTATCCATAATACGTAAGGGGTTCTGCTTCCTGATCCGGCAGAAGATGAAGAGGGTCAGGGCTGAAGCGGCTACTCCTCCCACGATACCCAGGCCTCCCTGCCTGACATTGATGATCTCCCCCAGATGGTCCTTATAATAATCCCAGGAAAAGATCACATAGTAGAGTCTGGCTCCGGCGATGGCCGGAATCATCATGGACAGAAAAAAATCCAGGTAGACCTCCGGATCCTGGCCCGTATGGACTGCCTCCATCCGGGCGATCAGGTAACCCATCAGAAAAGCGCAGGCGATAACCAGACCGTAGAGCATCACCTCAAAGCTTCCTATATGAAATGAGCGGGGCACCTGTGAAAATATGATCCCCAGATGGGGAAAGCGAATATCCATATACTGCATAAAAGCCTCCTGTCTCATTAAGCAGGTCTGCTTGCTGACCTGCCAGTGAATTGTAACAAGGTTATCACACCCCATCCTGCTTGTCAAAGCTAATTCGGATAAAATTCATTGAAAATACCTGCTTACTATGGTAAAATATTACGCATTGCAGCGGGCTTTTTCCAGAGTCAGCATTCTGAAGCACTCGAATATAAAGGAGATTTGAGAAGTTATGAAATTAGGTATTGTAGGCCTCCCCAACGTGGGGAAAAGTACTCTTTTTAATTCACTTACCAAAGCAGGGGCTGAATCTGCCAACTACCCCTTCTGCACCATAGATCCCAATGTAGGCGTTGTCCCCGTTCCCGACAGCAGACTGCAGGTTCTTTCTGATATGTATGACTCAGCCAAGATTGTTCCTGCCGCCATAGAATTCGTAGATATCGCCGGCCTGGTAAAAGGTGCCTCCAAGGGGGAGGGCTTAGGCAACCAGTTCCTGGCCAACATCCGGGAGGTGGATGCCATCGTCCATGTGGTCCGCTGCTTTGATGACAGTAATGTCATCCATGTGGATGGCAGCGTTGACCCCCTGAGAGACATTGAAACCATTAATTTTGAGTTGATTTTCGCGGATATGGAAGTCCTGGAGAGGCGGATCGCCAAGCAGGCACGGGCTGCCCGCAATGATAAAAAGGCCGCTGAGGAAGTGAAGCTTGCCCAGCGGATGAAAGACTATTTAGAGGAAGGCCACCTGGCCAAGACCTTTGAGACAGAGGATAAAGACGAACAGGCTCTGATCGACGAGTGGAACCTGCTGACGGCCAAACCGGTCATCTTCGCCGCCAATGTAGCTGAGGACGACCTGGCCGATGACGGGGTCTCCAACCCTTATGTCCAGACTGTCCGGGCTTATGCGGCAGAATGTGACGCCGGTGTTTTTGTCGTATGTGCCCAGATTGAGCAGGAGATCTCTGAACTGGACGAGGATGAGAAATCCCTTTTCCTGGAAGACCTGGGTCTTTCAGAATCGGGCCTTGAAAAGCTGGTAAAAGCCAGCTATGACCTTCTTGGCCTTATCTCCTACCTGACGGCCGGACCCATCGAGTCCAAGGCCTGGACCATCAAAAAAGGAACCAAGGCTCCCCAGGCTGCCGGTAAGATCCACTCCGATTTTGAGCGGGGCTTTATCAAGGCCGACGTGATCAGCTACGATGATCTCATCGCCAACGGCACCATGGCAGCAGCCAGAGACAAGGGTCTTGTCCGGTCTGAGGGCAAGGAGTATATCATGCAGGACGGTGACGTGGTTCTTTTTAAATTCAATGTGTAAAAAGAGCAGGAGTATCCGGAGAAATCACTGCAAGAGCAATCATTGAAACCATGGTCAAGCAGGATAAAACATTTCCCTGTATAGGAATTATCGGTCTGGTGGTCCGGCATATCATAATTCAATAGAGGATATTCCTAAAAAAAAGCGGGCCGGGGACTTTAGTCCCTGGCCCTGATTACCAGAAGGAAGCCTTCCTTAAAGTGCAGGCTTCCTTTTTTTTCTGTCATAAAGTTGCTGATGCCCAGGCTGACAAATCTTTCCAGGCAATAATCTTCCAGAGGGTAGGAGAAGCCTGTGAGGGTCAAGCCCTCTACCCTGTCACTACAGGCCAGAAGGGAGAAAAAAGGAAATTCTTCCTCCTGCTCATAGATCATGTCGCAGGGGCCCTTGAGCATCTCCACCTGGTTATGGCCATCCAGGAGCCGGCAGCTGATTCCCCGGCCGGCCAGGTAGGCCAGATTAAATACATTGGCCAGGGTGTGGTCCAGCCTGGAGCCGGTCCCGCCCAGGACCACCACTTCCGAAGCCCCAAGTTCAACAGCATAGTGAAGGGCCAGGTCTGTATCCGTGTAATCCTTCCTCTCAGGAAAGGTCCGGACAGGCACGCCCATAGCCTTATAATGCTCCAGCAGGGTCAGGTCCTTCAGACTGTCAAAGTCGCCCAGGATATCTGTGGGCAGCAGACCTGCTTGCTGGCAGCGGGCCAGACCCGCGTCGGCGGCCAGGATCCGGTCATAACTGCCCTCCCGGCTTTCTTTTTCCAGCAGGGCCAGGTCCACCTGGCCTCCCGATACAATCAGAAGCTTCATCTACCATTTCCTCCTTGCTTTCAACTCTTCAAAAAACAGACAGTAATCCTCATAGCGCATGGTGCTGATCTCCCCCGCCTCCACCGCCTGCTTGACGGAGCAGTCGGGCTCGCTGATGTGCTGGCAGTCCAGGAAGCGGCAGGGAGAGCAGGCAGAAAACTCTGGAAAATATTTTTTCAGATCTTCTTTTTCCATGTCGAAAAGCTCTAAGGAGCTGAAGCCAGGCGTGTCCACAAGATAAGAGTCGTCCCCGATATAAATCAGCTCCGAATGCCTGGTGGTGTGTTTGCCCCTCTTGATCTTCTCACTGACCGACCCGGTCTCCATCTTTCTTGCACCGCTGACCCTGTTTAAAAGGGAGGACTTACCCACGCCCGAGGGTCCGGCCAGGACTGTTGTTTTTCCTTTAAGCAGCTGGTCTATGGTCCCCGTGTCCTCGCGGAGGGCAGAGACTATATGGACCTGGGCGCCGCTGCCCCGGAAGCTTTCCCTGACGTAGTCTCTCTCCTCCGGGCTGGAAAGGTCAGCCTTATTAAAGCATATGACAACTGGCAGCTTCTGCTGCTCCATCATAACAAGGAAGGTATTTAACAGATGATAGTTGGGCTCAGGCTCATGGAAGGCAAAAACCACCAGGGCCTGGTCCACATTGGCCACCATGGGCCGGATCAGACTGTTCCTGCGCTCATGTATCTTTGTGATACTCCCTTCCATGTCCTGGTCGGACAGGATATCAATATCCACATAGTCCCCCACATTGGGGCGGATCTTCTTCTTGCGGAAGATTCCCCTTGCCCGGCATGCATAGACCCGGTCACCGTCTACATGGACATAATAGAGTCCTCCGACTCCCTTTATAATTCTTCCTCTCATTTTTAATCTCCTGTGCCGCCATTTCCGGCGGCTGGCTGTCTCCTGGCCTTTACAAGGAATCCCCCGCTGCCCTGGGGTTACGGGGGATTGGCAACCACCGGCAGGGACCTCCCGGGTCCCTCCGGCTGCTTTAATTACAACTGCTTCTTCCAGGCCTTCTTAGGCCGTCCTTCCTGTCCACGGCAAATCAGTCAGCTATGGCCTGAATCATGACCGGATAAGAGGCATACTCCTCTCCGTTCACATACATGATGACTGTTCCGCTGCCCTCCTGGGTTCCATCGAAGGTAAGGTTCATGGGAAAATCATCATTGGTCACATTACTCTTGGAAAAGACAGTAGTCTTACTGTCTCCCTGTTCAAGAACCAGCTCCACATAGCCGGATTGGCCCTCCTCAAAGGGACCGGAATCAAGCATCAGGGTCGCTTCATAATGGTAGCGCTCCTGCTCACCTAAACTGATGACAATAGAGACCGCTGTCCCCTTGTCCACCATGGTGCCGGCGGCGATATCCTGGGAGATCACATCCCCGACACCAACCTCACCGCTGTAGTCGCTGGTAATATTACCCAGGATGAGGCCTACCCGGTTCAACTCCCTTTCCGCGTTTTTCTGGGACTGGCCGGTCAGGGTGGGTACCCTCACCTGCTCTAAGCCCTTGCTTATGGTAATGGTCACCGTGAAGCCTTTATTCACGACACTGCCGCCGACAGGACTCTGTCTGATGACATAGCCCTGCTTGACCGTGTCACTGGTGGCATAGGTCTTCATTACGCCAAGACCCATAGCCTCTAAGGTACTGGCGGCCTCTTCCTCTGTCTGGTTGACCAGGGCCGGTACTTCCAGACTGTCGGATATACTTTCCGCCAGACCCAGAGTCAGGGTAATCCTGGTTCCGGTCTGGACCTCCTCACCCTCATCATAGTCCTGGGCCACAACAATCAAGTCCTCAACGGAGGAGTTGACATCTTTGTCGTAGACAAAAGAACAACGCAGACCCAGGGATGTCACCTTGGTCTCGGCCTCGTTGCGGTTCATATCAAGGAAGGAAGGCAGTTCCACATAACTTGCCTGGGTGGAAGCCAGAAGAGCCTGGCTTGTCGCCTCGGTATTGATACTGGTAGTTATGTCCCCGCCTGTAAACAGATGGAAGGCATTACCCAGGGAATATATGGCCGTGCCTGCTATGGCGATGCCCATGAGCACGGTCACAGCGATGACCAGCTTCTCCAGACGGGAATGATCTTCCTCCCCATCCTCAGCTTCCTCTTCCAGATCTTTCTGGTTCTCTTCCTCTTCATTCAGGGGCATGGCCCTCCTCGGGCCGCCCTCATCATTGAATTCATCCTGTCCGGACCCGGGCCGGTCTTCTATGGTCAGGGTCCTGCCCCTGCGCAGGGACTCTCTGATCTGCTCCAGCTCCTGGCCGTCTCTTTTCACTGTAGGCGAGTCGTCGACCATCAGGTCGGTGTAGACATAATCCCCGTCCGGAGATTCAAATACTCTTTCTAAATCACTGATCAGAGCCGCTGCATTATTGTAGCGCTGTTCCGGACTCTTCATGGTGCACTTGAGGATGATATTCTCAAGGCTTGCCGGAATGTCCGGAAAATAACAGCGGGGCGGTGTGATCTCCTCCCGGATATGCATGAGAGCTATGGCGACACTGTTCTCCCCGTCAAAGGGCACCCTGCCCGTCGCCATCTCATAGATGGTGATACCGAGAGAGTAAATGTCACTTCTTGCATCAGAAAATCCTCCCCTGGCCTGCTCCGGTGAAATGTAATGAACTGAGCCCATGGCATTGGAAGAAATGGTGTCCATGGTAGCCACCTTGGCTATACCAAAATCCGTCACCTTGGCCCTTCCACTGTCAGAAACGATAATATTCTGGGGCTTGATATCCCTGTGGATAATCCCATGGCTGTGGGCTGTCTTCAAGGCCTCGGCAATCTGGATGGCGATGTCCACGGTCTCCCGGGCACTCAGTCTTCCATAACGTCTGATATACTGTTTGAGGGTCATGCCCTCAGCCAGTTCCATGACAATATAATGGATTCCGTCCCTGTACTCGGCGTCATAAATATCCACGATATTGGGATGGCTTATGTTAGCCGTCGCCTCCGCCTCCGCCACAAACTTCTTCACAAAGGTGTCGTTCTCATAGTATTCCCTGCGAAGCACCTTGATCGCCACGAAGCGGTCCTGCTCCCTGTCCTTTGCCTTATAGACATCGGCCATGCCTCCGGATCCGATATGGGCGAGAATTACATAACGCTCTCCCAGCAGGATTCCTTCTTTCAGCATTCCGCATCCCTCCCGTTCTCACGGCGGGCAGCCACTACAGTTATATTGTCAAGCCCTCCAAAATAAAGTGCCTCGTCAATACAATGCCCTACAAGCTCCTCGTCGGACAAATCTTTAGCCAGTAAGTCCAGGAGGTCCTCATCGTCCACCATGTTGGACAAGCCGTCAGAACAGAGCAGGATACGGCTTCCCTCAGGAAAGTCAATCAGGAAAAAATCCGGCTCCACTTCATCGGCCACGCCGATCGCACGGGTAATAATATTCTTCTGTGGATGATTACGGCTCTCAGCCGGTCTCAGTTCGCCGGCCCTCACCATCTCCTCCACCAGGGAATGGTCCAGGGTAATCTGGCGCAGGCTGCCATCATAAAAATAACAACGGCTGTCGCCGATATTCATAATAAAAGCCTTTCCCTCCAGTATTGTAGCAACTACGAAGGTCGTTCCCATACCCTCGTAGTCCGCATCCTCCCGGGAAAGCTGATAAACCTCTTTATTCACCTGACGGATAATCTTCTCCATGGCAGAAAAGGTAAACTGGCCCTCGGTCTGGCCTGCCAGCTCCACAAAGCGGCTGACTGCCAGAGAGGAGGCCTTGTCTCCTGCCTTGTGGCCTCCCATCCCGTCGGCCACGATGTACAAATTGGGGAAGCAGCCGACGGGCTCATCGTTACGGTAAAAATAATCCTGGTTGACACTGCGCTTTTTTCCGATATCTGTCGCTCCGTAGGATGTCATCAGCTTCCACTCCTTTCCACATAGCTTTTTCTCAGCTGCCCGCAGGCGGCCTGGATGTCTCTGCCCATCTCCCGGCGGACGGTAACCTGCACATGATTTCCAGCAAGCAGGCCCGCAAAGGCGTCCACCCGGCTCCTGTCCGGCTGTTCAAAGATCCTTTCCGAAATAGGATTGACGGGAATCAGGTTGATATGGCAATTCATACCTGCCACTCTCCTGGCAAGCTCCCGGGCCTGGTCTTTCCCATCATTGACCCCCCGGACAAGACTATACTCAAAGGTAACTCTTCTTTTTGTTTTTTCTGTGTAATAACGGGCCGCCTCCATCAATTCTTCCATGGAATAGCGGTTGGCTACCGGCATGAGTTTCCTCCTCATCTCATCATTGGGAGCATGGAGGGATATGGCCAGGGTAACCTGGGGCAGGTCATCGGCAAACCGGTAGATTTGCGGAACCAGTCCGCAGGTCGACACGGTGATATTTCTCCTGCTGATACCCAGCCCCTTGGGATCACTGAGGATCTCAATCATTCGGCAAAGACTATCATAGTTATCAAAGGGCTCCCCGGTCCCCATGACAACCACATGGGAAACCCGCTGCCCCGTCTCTTCCTGGATACTGTAAATCTGGTCGAGCATCTCCGAAGGATATAGGTTCCTGGTCAGGCCAAGGAGGGTCGAAGCGCAGAAGCGGCAGCCCATCCTGCATCCTGCCTGGGAGGAAATGCAGACCGAATTGCCATGTTTATAGGGCATGAGGACACTCTCGATCACATTGTCATCATGGAGGCGGAAAAGATATTTTTTCGTGCCGTCCAGGTCAGAAGAAAGGCAGGCTTCCCGCCGGACACCGTAGAGGGGATAGGCCTCCGTCAGCCGCCCGAGAAAGGCCGGGGAAACATTCGTAATCTGGTCCGTTCCCCTCACCAGCTTTTTGTGCAGCCAGTCATAGATCTGGCCGGCCCGGAACTTTTTCTCTCCCAGCTCAGTGACTACCGAAAGTAGTTCCGGGGCTGTCATTGATCTCAAATCTGTCCATTGCATATTCTACTCCATTCAAAAGCCACGGCCGGTCTTGCCGGTCAGTCCGCAGGCCTTGTAAACAGGGCCATAAAAAATCCGTCACAGCTGTCCCTGCCCGGGACAAGCTGGATATATCCCTTTTCCCCGGTCCGGCCTTTTAGCTTAGCGGGAAGCCGGTCCTCGATGGACGTGGCCATAAGGGGGGTGTTCTTCAGGATCCAGTCCACATTCTCCTCGTTCTCCTCCTTGAGGAGGGTACAGGTCGAGTAGACCAGACTGCCTCCAGGTCTGACATACTGCCAGGCCTGGGCAAGAATCTCTCTCTGCAGGCGGACCAGGTCAGAAAGCCGGTCCGGCTCCAGATTATATTTTATATCATTTTTGCGGCCCATGATGCCCAGACCACTGCAGGGCAGGTCGGCAAGGACCAGGTCCGCCCAGGCCAGCATGGATTCATCTTTTTTTCTGGCGTCCCACTGCTGGACCTCCAGACTGGCAAAGCCCAGTCTTTCATTATTCTCTTCAATCAGGTCAGTCTTGTATTCTGTCAGGTCCCTGGCGATCACCCGGCCCGTCTCACCGGCCAGGTCTGCCGCCATAAAGGCCTTGCCGCCCGGTGCGGCACAGATATCCAGGACCAGGTCTCCCTCCTTGACGCCGGCGATCTCTACGGCCAGCTGGGAGCTCTCATCCTGAACCGTGAAATATCCCTGGCGGAAGGCGGCGATCCTGTTCAGGGAGTTCAGTCCCTCCAGGACAAAGGCCCCTTTGACATAGTCGCCCTCCCGGACGGTCAGGCCCTCCTGCTCCAGCAAGGCGCGAAGCTTCTCCGGGGATATGCGGCTTGTACAGATCCTGATGGTAAGGGGTCTTTCTTCCAGGAAGGATAAGAGCATCCTCTCCGTATCCTCCTTACCATATTCCTTTAATAACAGGTCCACAAGCCAGCTGGGGGCTGACCCGGCCACGGACAGGTAAGACAGGTAGTCTTTATCCTTGTCCGGCAGGCTGATCTTGTCCTTACCCCGGGCCACAGCCCGGAGAACACCGTTGACAAAACCAGCCAGACCTGTGAAATGTCTCTTTTTGGCCAGCTTGACCGCCTCACTGCAGGCTGCCGCGTCCGGCACATCCATAAAAAGAATCTGGTAGGCCCCCATCCTTAAAAGATTGCGAATCAGAGGCTTACACTTTTCCACCGGCCGCTTTGAAAACTGGTTTATAACATAATCCAGGTATATCCGACGCTCTGTGACGCCCTCTACCAGCCGGGTATAAAAAGCCCGGTCCTGGCGGGCCAGAAACTGGTGGCGCATCAGGGTTTCCCGGATTGCCACATGGGAAAGCTTGCGGTTCTTTTCCAGATCCATAAGTGTATCGAGAGCCAGGGCTCTCATATCTGCCTCCTGGGCCATATCTCTCTTTCTCTCCTTTGCTCGCTATCTCCCGGCAGCCGGTGGCAAAAAGCCTTCCAGCCGGGTAAAACCATGGTAGATTCCTGAACCTTACATCCTCACTCAGCTAAAGGCGGTCCCAAAGTTCCTAAACTTCAGCCAGATCCAGGCAGGTCATCCCTGAATTTTTAAACCTGAGCCAGGCCCAGGGCAATCCCAGAATCCTTAAGCCTCAGCCAGGCCCAGGGCAATCCCAAGATCCTTAAGCTTCAACCAGGCCAGGACTGTCCCAGGATTCTTAAGCTTCAGCCAGGCCCAGGACTGTCCCAGGCTCCAGCTTGTATCCCAGCAGAAAGGCACTGACCGCCATACGCTTCTTGCCTTGCAGCTGTACTTCGTTGACCTTGAGCAGGCCATGTCCGGTCTGCACATAAAAGGCCTTTTTACTGACAGCGGCAACAGTTCCCGGGGCCGGTTTATCTTCCGGAGTCTGCCCCTGCAGACCGGCCGCCTCCTGGTCCTCCACCACATCCGTATCCCAGAGCTTGAGGGTCTTTCCTCCCAGACTGGTGTAGGCACTGGGCCAGGAGTTAAGTCCCCTGACCAGTCTCTCAATGGATGCCGCGTCCCTGGTCCAGTCGATCCGGCCCAGGTCCTTGGTCAGCATGCCGGCATAGCAGCTATCCTCGTCCTTCTGGGACTCACGGCAGGCCCTGCCGGCCTCCAGGTCAGCAAGAGCCTCCAGCAGGAGGGGGCCTCCCAGGGCAGCCAGTTTATCGTGAAGGCTTTCCCCTGTTTCCTTGGGATCGATGGCCACAGTAGCCTTCTTAATCATATCTCCCGTATCCAGTCCCTTTTCCATATACATAATCGTGACACCGGTCTCCTTCTCCCCGTCAATAATGGCCCACTGGATAGGCGCTGCCCCTCTGTACTTAGGCAGCAGGGAGGCATGGACATTAATACATCCATAAGGGGGCAGATTGAGAATGGCTTCAGGCAGGATCTGCCCGAAAGCAGCCACTACAATAACATCAGGCGCCAGGTCTTTAAGCTGGGCCAGAAAGGCCTCCTCCCTTACCCTGACCGGCTGGTATACGGGAATCCCATGGGCCAGGGCCGTCTCCTTGACTGGTGGAAACTGGACCGCTTTTCCTCTTCCTTTTTTCTTGTCAGGCTGGGTGACCACGCCGACCACCTGCTGGGCCTTTATGAGGGCCTCCAGGACCGGGACGGCAAAATCCGGTGTTCCCATAAATACTACTCTCATTCTTCCCACTCTTCCTGGTCTTCCTCCTGCTCTACATCCCTGTAGGGTTCATTGGCCCTTTTACCGTAAAGAATTCCATCTAAATGGTCCATCTCATGGAGAATACAGCGGGCCCTCAGGCCCTCTCCTTCTATGATGACCGGGTTCATGTCCCTGTCAAGAGACCGGACCTTCACATAGTAAGGCCTGGTCACTGAGGCACATTTACCCGGGACACTGAGGCAGCCTTCGTCAGCGGTCTGCTCGCCGGAACTCTCAATTACCTCCGGGTTGATGAGAACAAAAGGATCGTCATCCATGACGTCGATCACACAGATTCTTCTCAATATTCCTACCTGGGGAGCGGCAAGTCCCACTCCGTTGGCATCATACATGGTTTCAAACATATCATCAATAAGCACCTTCAGGCTGGGGGTCATCTTCTTGACCGGCTTGCAGGGCTTGTCTAACACTTCATCGCCGATATAGCGTAATTTCCGAATCGCCATCTTTCACTCCTCTTATCTATTCTAATCTTGTACAGTCGCGGCATTTACTCGCCTTCCGACTGATGTTGATTATATCATTGTGTCATTTTCAATTCAAGGACATGGGGTCAAAGTCGAATTGAAAAAGAATCCCCCCAAAAAGGGGATGGGACTCCAGGACCGGCTCCAGCCTTTCCTTCAAATCGATGAGCCGCTCCGGATCCCGGTGTTTCATATAGACCACCTGCCGGTACTGGTCCCGGATTTTGCCTACCCTGGCAGGACCGGGATTTAAAAGCTGGACCGGATCTGTCTCCTTGTCCTGGCTCTGGCGGATCATCTTTTCCACCCGGCCCACGGCAAGCCCTGCCGTCTCCTGGTCATCTGACTGGATCAAGAGCATCATCATATGGGCGCAGGGTGGGTAATTCATCAGTCTCCTGAAGCTATATTCCTCCCGGAAAAAATCCTCATAGGACTGCTTTGCCGCTGCCTTGACCGCATAGTGGTCCGGCGAGTAGGTCTGGATGACCACCTCCCCCCTCCTGTCACCCCGGCCGGCCCGGCCGGCTGCCTGGCAAAGAAGCTGGAAGGTCCTCTCTCCACTGCGGAAGTCGCTGCCAAAAAGGGACAGGTCTGCCGCCAGGACCCCCACCAGGGTCACATCGGGGAAATCATGGCCCTTGACAATCATCTGGGTTCCCAGAAGGATATCTGCCTCCCCCTTGGAAAATGTATCCAGTATCTCCCGGTAGGCATTCTTTTTCCTGGTGGTATCCGTGTCCATCCTGAGGACCCGGGCCCCGGGAAATTCCCGGAAGAGAGCTGCCTCCACCTTCTCTGTCCCCAGGCCGAAGGCGGCCACATGGGGACTGCCGCAGACAGAACAAATCTTATGAAAGGGGGTCTCATAGCCGCAGTAGTGGCAGCGCAGGCTCCCATCCCTGTGGTAGGTCATGGAGACATCACAGTGGGGACAGGTGACAACCTGGCCGCAGGACCTGCAGGACACAAAGCCCGCATATCCTCTCCGGTTGAGAAAAAGCATGATCTTCTCCTTTTTTTCCAGCCGGTCCACCATCTTTGCCTTGAGCTCCTGGCTGAAGATGGACCGGTTGCCCTGCTTGAACTCCTCCCGCAGGTCCACGATCTGGCTCTCCGGCAGCAGGGCCCCGCCTGCCCTCCGGGCCAGGGTCCACAGGCCGTATTCCCCGGTCAGGGCCCTGGCATAGGTCTCCACCAGGGGAGTGGCCGATCCCAGGACCAGGTCTGCCCCGGCCAGACCGGCCCTGAAGATGGCTGTCTCTCTGGCATGGTATTTGGGGGTAGTCTCACTTTTGTAGGCCCCGTCATGTTCCTCATCTATAATAATCATACCCAGATTCTTCACCGGAGCAAAGAGAGCTGACCGGGCTCCGATCACCAGGTCTGCCTCTCCCCGGATGATCCTCTCTGTGGCATCATAGCGTTCTCCCTTGGACATACGGGAATGGATGACGGCAATTTTGCCGCCGAATCTCTCATAAAAGCGACGGACCGTCTGGTAGGTAAGGGATATCTCCGGAATCAGTACAATAGCCTGCTGGCCGGCGGCCAGCACCTCCTCTATGAGGGCCAGATAGACCTCTGTCTTCCCGCTGCCCGTGACACCATGGAGCAGGTGGACACCCCGCTGGCCCTTCTTTCTTTTGTCCCAGTAGTCCTGGAGAATCCTTTCCTGATCTTCGTTGAGGACTATGGGCCTGGTCTCCCTGGCAAGGCCGGGAAAGGGGTCTCTCCAGGCAATCTTTTCCGTCAGGGTCCAGATTCCTTTGTCCTCTAAGCGGCGGATCTCTTTAAGGGGAAGGCCGCACTCTTTGACGGCGGCTGACTTGCTGACCCGGCCCTCTTCCAGCAGCCTTTTCAGCAGCCTGGCCCGGGCCTTGTAATGTTTCTTTTCCCAGACCTTGAGCAGGGGGCCGGCCTCCTCCCTGGTCAGAACCAGGTCGATCCAGCCCTCCATCCTGGGCTTTACCTTACTGCGGACAGGCATGACCGTCCGCAGGGCCTGGGACATGGACCCTCCATACTGCCTTCTCAAAAAGGCCGCCACCTTTATGAGTTGTCTCTCCACCGGCAGACCGGTCTCATCGATGGAATCCAGGTCCTTGATCTTCTGGTCATCATAGTCCGGCTGGTCCTTAAGGGCGATCACATAGCCTTTTCTTTTCCGGTTGGTCCGGCCGAAGGGAACGATGACACAGGACCCTGTCTCCACCTTTTCCCATAAGGAAAAAGGCACCCTGTACTGGAATACCCGGTCAAGTGCCTCATGGGAAATATCTATAATAACATCTGCATATTTTATCTTTTTTTCTTCTCCCATTTTTCCTGTTTACCCTGTGGTCTAATTACTTTCAATATCTGCAGGGGATCCGTCGCTTAATACTTGCCGTCGAGGACATCCTGGACGATCTCCTCCTCGCTCATATGGTATTTTTTACCGCGGATCTCCTGATAGGTCTCATGGCCCTTGCCGGCCAGGATGATGATGTCGCCGGGCTGGGCATGGTTCATGACATAGGAGATGGCCTCCCGTCTGTCTATAATGGAGATATACTTTCCATCTGTCTTACGGATTCCGATCAGAATATCATTGATGATATCCTGGGGCTCCTCAAACCTGGGATTATCAGAGGTGATGACCGTCAGGTCAGCCATGCGGCCTGACACCTCACCCATCTCGTAGCGGCGCAGCTTGGACCGGTTTCCCCCACAGCCAAAAAGGCATACCAGTCTGGGGGGATTATAGGCCCTTAAGGTAGAGAGGATGCTCTCAAGGGCTACAGCATTATGGGCATAATCCACGATCAGAGTGTAGTCATAGCCGGTGGGGATGATCTGAACCCTTCCCTTGACGGAGAAATCAGCCAGGGCCTCATTGATCTCTTTAAGTCCCACGCCTGCCGCCACAGCCACGGAGATGGCCGCCAGGGCATTATGGACATTGAAGGCTCCCGGTACGGAACAGGAGATCCTGCCCTCTAAGCTTCCGGTCACCGTGAAATCAACTCCCAGGAAATCCCTGCCCCGGGTCAGTTCTATATCAGAGGCCCTCAGATCTGCCTGCTGGTCCAGACCGAAGGTGGCGATAGGACAGCGGGCCCTGCCGGTCACCTCTTTAAAATGTTCATCGTCTATATTGGCAAAGCCCTGCCGGGACTGGTCAAAAAGCATAGCCTTACAGTGGAGATATTCCTCAAAACTGGCATGCTCATTGGGGCCGATATGGTCAGGGGACAGGTTGGTAAATACTCCATAGTCAAATAGAATACCTGCTGTCCTGGCCAGCTTGAAGCCCTGGGAGGAAGCCTCCATGACCACCATGTCACAGCCGGCGTCAACCATACGGCGGAAATAAGCGTGGAGATCATAGGACTCAGGAGTCGTATTGTTGACCGTGATATGGTCTTGCCCGATGACGACCTCGATGGTTCCGATGACGCCCACCTTGTGGCCCGCCTTTTCCAGGATACTTTTTATCATATAGGTGGTTGTAGTTTTACCCTTGGTTCCTGTGACTGCTATGGTTGTCATCTCCCTGGCGGGATAGTCGAACCAGGCCGCGGAAATGAGGGCCATGGCATACCTGCTGTCCTCCACCTTAATTACGGTGACCTGGTCCGGAACCTCCACCGGCTCCTGGACCACCAGGACCGAAGCTCCCTTTTCCACTGCTTCGGCGGCGAAGCTGTGGCCGTCAAAGGAAGCCCCCTTAATACAGATAAAAAGACAGCCCTGCTCCAGTTTTCTCGAATCGTTAACCACTGCACTGACCTCCAGGTCAAGGCTTCCCTGAAGGCAGTCATATTCCAAATGTTCTAAAAGATGTTTCAGATTCATTTTGTCAGACCTCCTGTCCTTGTTGCTGCTGCAATCTGAAAAAAAGCAGACACCAGATCTCTCCATGCCTGCTTGTCCTTCTCTATTCCTCCGTCACAAAGGCCGGATCGACCTCAACCAGCTCCTCGAAGCTGTCCATATCTGTGATCCCATTCTCAAAAACCGGATCCTCATTACTGGTCTCAATGTGAAGCTTGCCGTCATAAAGTTCTTCAACAGCGATAGAGAGGGGCTTGGAACCCTCGGCTGCCTTTACTAACGGCTGGTCTCCGGAGATCAGCTGTCTCGCACGGCGGGAGGTGGCAATCACGATAGAATAACGGCTGTTGATCACCGGCTCTTCACCATCGATCTCCTCCCCATTGATTTTCTCCATTAATTCTGTGTAGGATGGATGCAGCATAATCGAATTCTCCTTTCTGAATCCCTTAATTATCATATAAATATCAGTAAAATGAAAGTCTCTCCCTGCCCTCTGCGCCAAGATGAGGTCCCTGCTTTCCCAAAGGAAAATGTCTCCGGAACTCTGTCATCATTCAGAGGCTTTCAGACTGTTTTTTAACTCCTTAACCAGGTCCTGGCGGCAGGTCATACGGCAGGACTCGGCCTCAATGATACAGTGGACCTGCTCCACACACTCTTCAAGCCTGCCTTCCTCATTACAAACCAGGTACTCATAGGTGGATATGGTCTCGGCCTCTTCCGCCGCCCGGCGCATCCGCTTCTCCACCAGTTCTTTCGACTCAGTACCCCTGCCGGTCAGTCTCTTTTTGAGGACCTCGGCCGAAGGTGCGGTAATAAAAATCAGAATCGCGTCCGGATACTGCTTCTTAATCTTAATGGCCCCCTGGACCTCGATCTCCAGAATGACGGTCCTGCCGGCCTCCAGCTGGTCTTCCACATACTTTCTCGGCGTACCGTAAAAATGATCCACATAACGGGCATACTCAATAAATCCATTATAATCTATAAGCCTGAGGAAGTCCTCCTTCTGCTTAAAGAAATAATCCTTTCCATCGACCTCACCCTCCCGGGGCTTTCTGGTCGTCATGGAAACAGACAGACTATATCCGTATCTCTTCACCAAAGTCTTTGAGACAGTTCCCTTTCCTGCTCCGGAAAATCCTGAAATCACAACCAGTCTTCCACTACTCTTCATGGTCTTCATCCTCTCTGCCTTCCATTTCAGGCTGTCTGCATCGAATCGCCAGTGTGTATGTGGTCAGGGCTGAGAGCACCAGGTGGCCGCTCTCCATAACAAGGACAGACCGGGTCCTGCGGCCGCAGGTCGCGTCGACGGCCCTGCCCTCGTCCCTGGCTGTCTGGATCATCCTTTTGATGGGTGCCGCGTCAGTACTGACCATAGATACAATCTTGTCCGTGTTGACAAGATTGCCAAAACCTATATTGACAAATGCTGCCGGTCTACTCAATATTCTGCACCTGCTCCCGGATCCTCTCCACCTCTGTCTTCAGTTCAATGGCCAGGTTGGAAATCTCCATGTCGTTGGCCTTGGACAGGATGGTGTTGGCCTCCCGGTTCATCTCCTGGGCGATGAAGTCCAGCTTACGGCCCACACTGCCGCCCCGGACCAGTTCATCTCTCATATTATCAATGTGGCTTCTGAGACGGACGGTCTCCTCATCCACAGAAATCTTATCCGCGTAAATGACAACCTCAGTGGCGATACGGCTCTCGTCAATATTGGCGTCGGAAAGAAGACCATGGACCTTGTCCATCAGCTTCTTCCTGTATTCTGCCACCATCTGGGGATACCTCTCCTCCACCAGGCTGATATTCGTCTTCATGCCTTCCAGCTTGCCAAGAATATCTTCCTTCAGATTCTCCCCCTCCTTGATTCTGCTGTCAGAAAAATGATCTGCGGCCTGTCTGACCGCCTCCATGATCTCATGGCTGGCATAGTCCTGGTTCATGGGAACGTCCTCAAGGATCATAACCTCCGGGAACCGGGCCACCTGCCAGGCAGTCACCGTGTCACTGATTCCCAGTTCTCCTCCCAGCTGTCTGAGGGCCTCATAGTACTCCCGGCCCATCTCTTCATTAAGCTTAACCCTGACAGTCGTCTCAGAGAGATCCTCAAAGGAAATATAAACATCAACCTTACCCCTCTTGATGGTCTGCTTGAGACTGTTTCTGATATCCGCCTCAATAAAGTTCAGCTTCTTGGGCATCTTGATGTTAATATCACAGTACCTGTGGTTGACAGCCTTCATCTCGACAGTGATCCTGAAATCCTCAGATAACAGCTCTCCATGTCCAAACCCTGTCATGCTCTTGATCACTTTTCTCACCTCATAATCTATTCATAATCTAATCACAATAAAAGCCGGCTGCATTCATCACAACCGAAAAAACCGCACAAATATAGACTTTAATTATAACGGATAATCCCGTCAAAGTCAATGAGGGGAAATCTGGTCCTTCCGGTCCTGGTTCCCGCTCATATCTTCTTCCTTTCGCCGCTCTTCCAGATCCCTCTCCAGGGTCTTCAGGTAATGGAGGGTCACTCCCCCGGCCGAGGGCACATAAAAGCGCTGGTCCAGCTCCTGGAATTTAAAATGTTTGGGGCCTCCCGCCTCCATTCTTTTCCAGAAGGTCATCATCTCCCGGAAGCGCAGATAGTAGCAGATCTGCCGCTCCGTAAAATAGAGCAGGAGAAAACTGACTCCCCCCTGCCTTTCAAACTGGTCCATGAAGGCGACTTGGTGGGCGTGGATATTCTGCATGGGAAACCTGTCTTCGGCGCACTCTTTGGCGTCGAAGCAGACGGGAATCCCCTGGACGGCTCCGATATAATCTACCGTACTTCTTTTTTCAAAATAGGCCAGGGTGATGTGCCTGGTCTCCTTGTCAAATTTTACGGGTGTGATGGGAGTCGGTATCTTCTGGATCAGGGCCAGACCCTGGTCTAAGTATTTCTCATTGGTATAATTTACCAGTTCCTCAAGGATGGACCCCCTGAGTCCCCTGGAATTCCATGTAGCCATAGTGGTCTTTTCTCTCCTTCTTTTGCTTAGCAGGTCAGCCCCAGGGCTTTGACGATCCTTTCCATGTCAGCGGGCATAGGGTCGGAAATGACTGTCCCTCCCGGCAGGCTTACCCGGCCGCAGTGGAGCAGCTGGTGGGTCAGGCCATAGTCCTTCTTCAATCTGTTATTAAAGGTCCGGTCACCATATTTGTAGTCGCCTAAGACCGGGTGGCCCAGGGCTGCCAGGTGGCTGCGGATCTGATGACTTTTGCCGGTGATCAGGTGAATCTCCAGCAAAGAGGCCTGCCGGCTGCTGTCGAGGACCCGGTAGCCGGTTTCCACAGCTGCCCCGCCCCTGCTTTTCTGCCTGGACCAACTGACCCGGTTGGTCCTGCTATCTTTGGTCATATAGCCGCCAAGCCTGCCCTCTCCCTTCATCTCCCCTTCCACCGGACAAAGATAATACTTGCCCAGGTCCCTGCTTTTGAGCAGGCCGGAAAGGGTCTGGAGACCCCGGATACTGATTCCACAAAGGACGATGCCGCTGGTATTCCTGTCCAGCCGGTTGGCGACCGAGGGGTGGAAGGTTCTGAGGTCTTCCAGACTAAGTATCCCCTCCTTAAGACAGTAGTCTATCAGATAATCATTGAGACTGTCATCATCCGGTCCCGCCTTCTGGGTCAGCAGGCCGGCCGGCTTGTGGAAAGCCAGGATATCCTGGTCCTGGTAAAGAAGTTTTACCTGGCTTCTTTCTGATGCCAGTCTACTGGCCGGCCGGCCCTTGTCCTCCGCTCTGCCACCAGGGCTGCCGCCGGCTTCGTTTCCGACCCCGGGATAACCCTTGCTTTTTCTTCCAGCCCCGGAACCCTTGTCTCTTTCTTTTTCAATTTCAGAACCCAACCCCGGCCCGCAGAACTTATCCAGGGTTTCTTCCGATAAGAAGAGCTGGATCCGGTCCCCGGCCTCCAGCTTGTCACTACCCGCAGCCCGGGCCCGGTTTCTCTTGATATTCTTTTTTCTCAACATTTTATGAAGGAAGCCAGTAGAAGCCTGGGGCATGTATTTGGCCAGGAACCGGTCCAGTCTCTGGCCTGCCTCCCTCTGGCTGATTTCTATCTCTCTCATATTATTTGCCGCCTCCCATAAAGCGGAGAATCACCCGGTGGGGAACCAGCTTGGCAAAAAGCCGGGTAGCCTTAATGGCCGGCCCGTAAACCGAGACCTCCCGGTTCTTCTCATTGTCAGCCAGGGCTTTTTTTACCACCCTGGCCGGGTCTGCCATAACCAGCTTTTTGTAAACCGGCAGGTCCTCATATTCCAGGGCCCGGTCAAAAAACTCTGTCTTTACCGCCCCGGGGCAGACTGCCGTAATCTTAAGTCCCCGGCCCCGCTCCTCTGCCCTTAAGGACCTGACGAAGCTTAGGACAAAGGCTTTGCTGGCCGCATAAACCGCAAAGCCAGGCTGGGGAAGAAAGGCGGAGGCGGAAGCCATGTAGATCATCCGGCCGCCGGCCGTCATAAAGGGCAGCAGCAGACAGCTTAACTCCACCACACTCCTGCAGTTGATATCTACCATATCTGCCTGGTCCTCCCGGGGCAGGCGGCTGATATTGCCCATGACGCCAAAGCCGGCACAGTGGACAAAAAGGCTCAGGTCCGGCTTCAGCTTAAGGAGGCTTTCCTCCAGAAGGTCTATCTGGTCCCTGTCCGACAGGTCCAGCGGCAGGAGGCGGAACTTCTGTCCGGGAAAATGCTTCTCTATGGCCTTCAGCCGGTCTTTTCTCCGGGCGATAAGCCAGATCTCCTCATAGCTGTCCCGACTGTGGACGAGTCTCCTGACAAATTCTTTACCCATACCGGAAGAGGCTCCGGTGACTATTGCAATCTTCATAACATAATCCTCCCCTAAAACAGGCCCGGACCAGGCTTATTTCCGGCCCTTTGTCCGGCCTCCGGTCGTGTGGCTTTTACGGCTCTCTGCCGGTTTCTGCCTGCCTCCGGACTTCTGGCTTGTGCGGCTCCCTGCCGGCTTCTGCCTGCCTCCGGCCTTCTGGTCCGGACTGGACTTATATCCGCCCTTTCTGACGGTCTTTTGTCCATGCCTGCCTGGTCTTCCGTCTTCTTTCCGGCCCTTGCCTTCTTTTTTGTCAGAGCCGCTGCCGGTCTGTCTGTAATCTTTGATCTTGCGGGGTGGAATCAGGCAATTCTCCCCAAAGCCGATCAGGTCCTCCCTGCCGGCCTTTAGCAGGGCCTTCTTTACCATGTCATAATTATCCAGGTTCCTGTACTGGATCAGAGCCCTCTGCATCTGCTTATCCACCATTCTGGTAGGGACAAAAACAGGCTCCATGGTCCTTGGGTCAAGACCGGTATAAAACATACAGGTGGAAATGGTCCCTGGTGTGGGATAGAAGTCCTGTACCTGTTCGGGCATATAACCTAAATCCCTGATATACTCAGCCAGGGCCACAGCTTCCTTGAGTCCTGACCCGGGATGGGAACTCATGAGATAGGGCACCAGATACTGTTTGAGGCCAAGCTTTTTATTCATGGCGGCATACTCACTTTTAAACTGTTCATACACAGCATTTTCCGGTTTCCCCATGAGGGAAAGAACCGAATCACAGATATGCTCGGGGGCCACCTTCAGCTGGCCGCTTACATGGTTGGAGCACAGCTCTTCCAGAAAATCCCCTCTCTTGTCCGCCAGCACATAGTCAAAGCGGATGCCTGACCGTATAAATACTTTTTTTACTCCGGGCAGGGATCCCAAATCTCTCAGCAGGGCCACATACTCGCTGTGGTCCGCATCAAGGTTGGGACAGGGCTCAGGGAAAAGGCACTGTCTGTGACTGCAGACTCCGTGGTCCAGCTGTTTGGCACAGGCCGGATGTCTCATATCTGCCGTCGGCCCTCCCACATCATGGATATAGCCCTTAAAATCAGGATCCTGCAAAAGGATCCTGGCCTCTCTTAGTAAGGAGGCCCTGCTCCTGGCCTGAACCCTTCTTCCCTGATGGAAGGTGAGGGCACAGAAACTGCAGCCGCCAAAACAGCCCCGGCAGGAGGTCAGGGAAAACTTAACCTCATTTAAGGCCGGTACTCCTCCCCTGGCATCGTAGGAAGGGTGCCAGGTTCTGGTGTAAGGCAGTTCATAAACCTGGTCCAGCTCCTGACTGGTCAGGGGGAGGGCCGGAGGGTTCTGGACAATGTATTCCTTGCGGGGGTAGGGCTCCACCAGTCTCTTTGCAGTGATGGCGTCTGTATTGATATACTGGTCATAGTAGCTTCTGGCAAAACTTTCCTTAGAGGCCTTGATCTCCTCGAAATCCGGCAGCAGCTTATAGTCCCCTGCCAGGTCCTCCAGGTCCCGGCATTTAAAAACCGTCCCTCTCACAAAAGTGATGTCAGAGACTTCAAGACCGGAATCCAGGGCCTCGGCAATCTCCAGAACTGACCTTTCTCCCATACCATACATGAGCAGGTCAGCCCCCGAATCCAGAAGAAGGGACCTCTTTACCTGGTCTGACCAGTAATCATAGTGGCCCAGTCTTCTGAGAGAGGCCTCGATACCTCCCAGCAGGATGGGGGTCTTCTTGTAGACCTGGCGGATCAGGTTACTGTAGACGATCGTGGCCCGGTTGGGTCTTTCTGACCTGCCTCCGCCCGGTGTATAGGCATCCTGGTGCCGTCTCTTTTTAAAAGAGGTATAGTGGTTCACCATAGAGTCCATATTACCGGCCGATACGATGAAGGCCAGCCTGGGCTCACCACAGATCTCTATACTGGCCGGGTCTCTCCAGTCTGGCTGGGCGATAAAGGCCACCTTGTAACCGGCATGCTCCAGCAGTCTGGTGATAATGGCTGCCCCAAAGGAAGGGTGGTCCACATAGGCATCCCCGCAGATATAGACAAAATCCGCCTGCTGCCAGCCTCTCTTATTCATTTGCCGCAGATTCATGGGGAGGAAATCTTCCTCCCGGTAAATCCTTTTTTCTGTCTTCTTCATATATAGTCTTCCTGTCCGGTCTGATCCCGGCCCTGACAAGCCGGTCTTTCTTTCCTTTTTACATCGGTTTTAGGAAATGTCTTTTCCCAGGGCGGCCAGCTCCTCTTTCGTCAGGGGCCGCCAGTCTCCCGGTTTCAGCTTCTCATCAAGGACCAGGGGGCCCATGGAGATTCTTTTCAGAAAAAGAACTGTCCGGCCCACCGCTCTGGCCATACGTTTTACCTGGTGGAAGCGGCCTTCCTGCAAGGTGATATATACCTGGTCGGGCCTGTCTCCGAGTTCCAGCCTGGCCGGCAGAGTTGATTTGTCATCCCCTATATCCAGGCCCCTGGCAAAGGCCTCGATCTCCTCCCTGCCTACCGGTCCGTCCAGGAGGGCATAGTAGGTCTTGTCCACATGCCTGCCCGGGGCCAGCAGGTCATGGGCCAGGGGGCCGTCATTGGTCAGTAACAGGAGCCCCTCCGTGTCCTTATCCAGCCTGCCCACGGGAAAAAGTCCTTTGGGAATCTGGTCCAGCAGGGAAAGAACCGTTTTTTCCCTCTGGTCCCTGGTGGCGGACACCAGGCCTGCCGGCTTGTTCATCATCAGGTAGGAAAAGGCCTGGTAGCCCACAGGCCTGCCGTCCAGCAGGACTGTGGACCCATCCTGGTCCAGCTTCCAGTCTGCCTTACGGCAAGTCTGTCCGTCTACAGTCACCCTTCCCGCCTTAATTACTTTCCTTGCCTGGCTTCTCGTGAGACCAGCCCCCGAAGAAAGCCATTTATCTAATCGAATCTGACCCATATCCTATCACATTTTCCTCCAGCCGGGGAGATATTTATTTTTAATTCTTCCCCGATCAAGCTTACCCCAGCCCAGGGCCAGGTTTTCAAAGCATACCAGTACATAAGCGGAAGACTCTGTCAGGTCCTGGCCGGACCATTCTATGGTCTCCCCCTTAAGATAGCGGTCCAGGCGGGGATCCTCCTCTGCCAGACAGAGGGTCCTGGGATAATCCCCGGGTCTTAAAACCATGGCCAGGGCCTGGGAAGGCTCAAACCTGCCCCTGTGACAATCTCCCAGGTAAAGTCCGGACCGGACCACCCTGAGGCCTCCGAAATCCGGACATCCAGGGGGCAGGAGAAAGAGTCTTTCCTCCCGGATCTCAAGCCTTTCCTTCCAGGAAAGCCAGAAATCCTCCCCTTTTTTACAAGGCCGGACCTCCTCAAGGAACTTTTCTGCCGGCTCCAGAGAGAAAGTCTCTATTTTGCCTGATCCCTTTCCCGGTCTCCGGCCGGGCCGGCCTCCATTTTTCCTTCCCTTGCCTGACCGGTCTCTTACTATTTTCCCCCGGCCGGCTGCCAGCCTGAGAGGCTGCTCTTTACGGGTCCCTGACTTCTCCTTTTCCTTCCCAATCCGGGAGAGGTTGTCCAGGTCTGATCCTGCTTTTTCCTTCCCAATCCGGGAAAGATCTTCCAGGTCTGATCCTTCTTTCTCCTTCCCAATCTGAGAAAAGTCGTCCAGGTCTGATCCTGCTTTTTCCTTCCCAATCCGGGAAAAGTCTCCCAGATTTAATCCTGCTTTTTCCTTCCCAATCCGGGAAAAGTCTTCCAGGTCCGGTCCGGTCTTTTGCAGGAGGGCAGCGAACTGGCCCTCCCCATCCAGCCTGTGGGGCCAGAAACGGCGGCAGTGTCTCATGGGGTTGCCGGCCCTGGCTGCCACATGATCCGGCTGATCTGTTTTGGCTGCAGAGCCCGGCTGGTTCTGGCCGTCTGTCCCTGCCTGGTCTGAAGAGTCTTCCCGGTTCATATTTCCCGGTCTCTCCGGCCTACCTTCCTCGATACCCGGATAGAGAGGCAGGGGCATAAGCCGCAGATCCGGGTACTCTGCCAGCAGCCAGGAGACTGCTCCCTCATCCTCCTCCCAGGAGAAGGTACAGGTGGAATAAAGCAGATAACCACCCGGCTTGACCATCTCCACTGCCCGGGCCAGGATCTCCTTTTGCAGCCGGCTGTAGTTGTACACCGACTGAGGAGACCAATCCTTCATCATGGCCGGCTCCTTGCGGAACATTCCCTCACCGGAGCAGGGGGCGTCAACCAGCACCCCGTCAAAATAATTCCTGAATCTTTTACTCAGTCTCTCCGGGCTTTCACAGGTGATGACACAGCGTCCAAGGCCTGCCAGCTCCACATTTTTAAGCAGGGCCTTACAGCGGGAGGCACTGATGTCATTAGCCAGCAGCAGACCACTGTCGCCCAGCTTGCCGGCCAGGGCCGTGGTCTTGCCTCCGGGAGCCGCGCACAGGTCAAGAAGTCTGTCCCCCTCCTTCACCGGAAGAAAGGCTGCCGGAGCCATGGCACTAGGTTCCTGCAGGTAGTAGGCTCCTCCATAATAATAAGGGCTGGTGGACAGTCTTTCCTCTCCCTCATAGTAGAATCCTTCCTGGCACCATGGGACTCTTTTTCCTAAAAGAAACCGGCGGATAAGATCCGCCGGTTTCACTTTTAGACGATTTATTCTAAGGGTCTGTCCATAACTGTGCGAAAAGGATTCCAGATACTTGTCGTAGTCTTTGCCAAGCATAGCCTGAAGCTTATCCCCGACAGGTTTCGGTATATCCATCTACACTCTCCTTTTTATCTGATTCCATTCCCGGCCCGGTCAGTTAAGGCTCTGGGCCCGGTAACCCTCTGAGATGATATCCAGCTGTTTGGAGAAATGATCCAGCTGCACCAGATCATCGAGGACATAAATCCGGTAAAACTCATCCTGAATCTTCTCCACCTCCTGGGTGTTGGCAATCTTGTAGAGATTCTGGATATTATTCAGAATATCCCTGACAAGATTCTCTTTTCTGTGGTGGGAGTTCTGGGCATCCATAATCTCATCCCTCACCACACTCATCTCATGGTCCATATCCAGAATAACCTCAGAAACATCCAAAAGCTTTTGCTGGATGTACTGGGGGATATTCTCCTTGTACTTATACTGGAGCGAATGTTCGATGGTCGCCCAGAAATTCATGGCCATAGTCCTGATCTGTATCTCCACCGAAAGATTCTTGGTTCCCTTAATGGTGTTGACCGGATAGATGACGATCATGTGATAGGACCTGTAGCCGCTGGCCTTCATATGTCTCACATAATCTTTCTCGTATTTCACACTCATATCCGTCCGGTTCTTGATCATAACAACCACACGGTCGATATCCTCTACAAACTGGCAGGTAATCCTTATGCCTGCCAGGTCTTCGATCTTTTCCTCAATATCATTCATGGAAACATCTTTGCGCTGCATCTTGTCCATAATACTGACGATACTTTTCAGTCTGCCGTCAACCGACTCTATGGGAGAATAGATGCCACGGTTGCGATGTTCCTGTATCACATGATTAAATTTCACGATCAGTTCATCAACCGCTAGCTGATATGGGTCCAGGAGTTCCCTCCAAAGTTGAAGTTCCATACACCTCACCCCTTTACATCACTGGTCTCTGTAGCCTTGGTCCTCAGGCAGGTCCCGGCCAAGAGCGGCCTCCACTGCCAGGACGTCACAGCGCTCATTCTCAGGATGACCGGCATGACCCTTGACCCAGTGGAAAACCACCTCGTGACTATCCATGGCCTCCATCAGTCTCTTCCAGAGATCAACATTTTTTACCTTCTCATTCTTTCCTCGCTTCCAGCCACGGCGGATCCATCCTTCTACCCATCCGTCGCTGATCGCCTGTACCAGATAACGGGAATCAGAATACAAGTCTACGTGGCATGGCCGGATCAGGGCTTCCAGACCCACGATCGCCGCCAGGATCTCCATCCTGTTGTTGGTCGTAAGACGGAAGCCTCCCGATAATTCCCGCCGGTGTTCCCGGCCGCTGCTGTCCGTATACAGAAGCACCGTGCCGTAACCTCCGGGTCCGGGATTACCCCGGGAAGACCCGTCTGTGTAGATTCTTACCTCCAAAGACTCACCTCTGTCCCTCCTAGATACTTACCATATCTGCTGATACCCTACAACATATCCTATGGAAGTTATATTTTGTTTATAACATATATTGCCATAAAAAGCAATAATACGCCCTCCCTGCCTATTCCAGGAAAAAGGCAGTCAGCAACTGGCAAAGGCTGTTATAATCATCGACAGCCATAGTCTCCCTGGCTGAATGCATGGCCAGCATGGGTACCCCGATATCACAGCCCGCCATAGGCATGTGAGAGCCCACCATGGGTCCCAGGGTCCTGCCGCCCAGGATATTGTTGCGGTCGTTGATCTCCTGCAAGGGGAAATCATACTTCTCGGCCAGTTCCTTAAGGACAGCATGCATCCAGGCATCCGAGGCATATTTCTGGCTTCCGTTAACCTTTACTGCCGTACCTCTTCCCAGGATAGCCCTGGTAGTAGTGTCAGCCTTGTCCGGATAATTGGGATGGGCGGCGTGGGCTCCGTCAACCGACAGATAACATGCCCTGGTCAGACTCTCAAGGACCCGGTCAGGCCCGGCCCCCGTTGAGAGGGCGATCCGGCGGACCAGGCCGGTCAGCAATTCAGAATCGGCTCCTGACCTGGTCATGCTGCCCACCTCCTCGTGGTTAAAAAGGCCGATCAGGTTGATTCCCTTGGTCCTTTCTCCCTCTACCAGGGACTCCAGCAGGGCTGAGACAGACACCAGATTATCAAGTCTGGGACTGACCAGAAGTTCATTTTCCAAACCGCAGAACTGGGGCGGGTCAAAATTATAGAGATTCAGGTCATAGGTCAGGATCTCTGAGGCTGCCACCCCGATCTCCCCGGCCAGGAAATGGAGGAAGTCTTCCTCTGACCAGCCGCCGCCGGCCAGGCCGGTCAGGGGCATCAGCTCCTTTTGCCGGTCGATCTTCCATCCGTCGTTGGCATTTCTGTTCATATGGATGGCCAGGCCCGGGATTACGGCCAGGGGCCTCTCACTGTCATAGTAGGAAATGATGGGGTGGAAGGCGTCCTCCCCCTTTCTCACGATCATTCCCGACAGACCTAAGGGCCTGTCAAACCAGGTATGGTCCATCATACCTCCGTAGACCTCCACATTGAGCTGGGCACAGCCCATGTTTTTAAAGGAGGGTTTACCCTTTAGTTTAAAGCAGGGCTGGTCCACATGGGCAAAAGCCATCCGCAGGGACGACATGGGATCCCTTGCCAGTCCCCGGCTGAAGGCAAAAAGGACATCCGGGAAAGGCTTGATCATATATCTGCCTCCCGGCTCTGTCACAAAGTCAGAATCCATGGCCAGTTCCTCAAAGCCGGCCTCTTTTAAAAAGTCCGTGGCAAAGCGGACCAGCTGGACCGGTGATGTGCCGGCCAGCAGACATTTTCTTAATGTATCCATCAGGTCTCCTTTTCAAATCATTACAAACATGCTAAAATGTGATAACTATTATTTTCTTGATTGAGGGAGGATCAGCCCATGTTTTCCATGGAAATAACCGACATACCCGGTTTTATGAATCAGCTCCTCTGCAAAGATACCTTTGACCGTTTTCTCACCATTGAAGCCGTCATCCGCATGGGGGTCACCTACCAGATCGACGGGAGCTGGAACAAGGACTTCTTTGACACCGGAGATATGCCCCAGGGCAGCTACTGCCCCTGGATGGAGGTCAGACCCAGAGTCTACCATATCGTCAGAGGCCACAAGCTTCCTTCTTCTATGAAGGTGATTCTGACCCTTCCCGAGCCTTCCCTCGACCAGCTTTTCGGACTGCCGGGCCAGGGAGAATTCCGGGATACGGTCAGCGGAGTCCACCTCAACATCCTCTACAATCCAAAAAGCCTGCGAATCAGTTCCGGCATGGCCGGCCACAGTTTTAACCTGGACCGCAGGCCGGAACAGATTGCCGATGATGCCCTCAGAGGCTTTTTGAAAAAAAAGGGGATCTGCTGACAGCCGGCCCTCCATCCATAAGGATGACGGTCCGGACCGGGTCGCGGATCCCTCTATGCTTTTCCTTAGATACTTTTCCTGAAAGGACCAGGACCCGGGTAGGGACCGGTCCTATTTTTTCAGCATTTCCAAGGCTTTTTGCAGCTGCTTGTCATCCTTCTCGGAGTCAAGAGCGGCCTTCTTTTCTTCATCGGTCATCTCCAGGGTCACATCAGGTTCAATTCCCAATTCATGAATACAGTCTCCCTTGGGAAGATAATACTTGGCCACTGTAAATTTCACTGCCGTTCCATCAGTGAAGGGGAATATATTCTGGACGATGCCCTTTCCAAAAGTTTTGGTTCCCACGATCTGTGCCTTACCATAGTCTCTCAGACATCCGGTCATAATCTCCGATGCACTGGCCGTATTCTCATTGACCAAAATTATAACCGGCACTTCCACATTGTCGTCGGAATTACTGTTATAGTCTGTCCTGCCGCCATTTTTATCCTGGATATATACTACCAGGTCACCCTTGGGAACAAATTCTGAGCACATATCCACACAGACATCCACCAGGCCGCCTCCGTTATCTCTCAGATCCAGAACCAGGCCGGTCATGCCCTGGCTGGTCAGGTCATCTACAGCCTCCTTGAACTTATCTGCCGTATTTTCGATAAACTGGGTCACTTCAATGTAGCCGATCTTGCCGTCCTTCATCTCATAAGATACCGTATCTATCTCAATCTTTGACTTCTTCACGGTAAATTCCAGTTCCTGGCCTTCCCTGAAGATCTTGAGATCCGCCGTCTCCTTGTCCTTGCGCTTGATCTCCATGACCACATCTGTAAGCTCCATATCCTTGGTATCACGGTCATTGACGGAGACGATATAATCTCCAGGCTCCAGGCCCGCCTCGGCGGCAGGGGTATTTTTAAAGACTCCCTCTATCAGGGTGTAGCCGGTACTGGGATCCTTGGTTACTGTGACGCCGATTCCCTGGTATTCCCCGGAATCCTCCTCCATCAGCTGCTTATAGCTTTCCTCCGTGTAGTATTCCGCATACTTATCATCGAGACCGCTGATATAACCCTTATAGATCCCGTCACGCATCTTGTCCTGGTCCACCTCATCAAGATAGTAGTTATTGATACACTGCTCAAGCATGCTCAGCTTTTCCACTACTTCTTTCTCGTTAAGGTTTGACGATTCTGCACTGGCATAGGGATTACGGAGCATCCTGCCTATGGCAACGCCGACAGTCATAGAAAGGACAACCAGCAGGACGAGGAATATAAAGACCGGCTTTCTGCTCTTTTTTCTCTTTGAGGCAGAGCCATGGAAATCCCCGCTGCCGGAGTATCCTCCCTCACCGGGCCCTGAGCCATCTTCTGACAGATATGCCTTCACATGCTCTCTTCTCAAATCCTTCTTGCTCTCTTCCATTATGCTTCCTCCTAAACTATTTACTCTCCCCCCGCAGCCGGCCGGGCCAGACAATCCGTCCGGCAAAAAGCCAGGCAAAAAAACCTCCCGTCAGCAGAAATGTCGGCGGAAGGCTTCATGAATCAATAACCACTGTTCTCCATATATTTCATATATTTCACCACCATCAGGGCAATCTTGAAGGTGATGGCATCCTCGAAAACTCTCAGGTCCAGGCCAGTGCTTTTCTGCAGCTTATCCAACCTGTAAACCAGCGTATTACGGTGAATATACAGCTGTCTGGACGTCTCTGAAACATTGAGATTGTTCTCAAAAAACTTGTTGATGGTCTGCAGGGTCTCATCATCAAATTCATCAGGAGACCGGCCTTCAAAAATCTCACGGATGAACATCTTACAGAGGGGAAGGGGCAGCTGATAAATCAGCCGGCCGATACCTAAACTGCTGTAAGCTATAACATTCTTTTCCGGATAGAAGATCCGTCCCACATCCATAGCCATCTTGGCCTCCTTGTAGGACCTGGAGACCTCCTTGATCTCACTGACGACGGTACCAAAAGATACATGGACCATGGTCACCGCCTCAGTGTTAAGCATATCTACGATGCCCTGGGCCGTCTTCATCAGGTCGTCTGCCGACTCCCCGTTCTTCACCTCCCGGACCAGGATAATATTCTTCTCATCAACAGCGGTGATGAAATCCCTGGTCTTGGAAGAAAAGATGCTCCGGATGGTCTCAAAAGCATTGTTATCCCTGTCATTCTGGGTCTCAACGATGAACACACAGCGCTTGACATCCGTCTCTATATGAAGCTTCTTGGCCCTGTTGTAAATGTCCACCAGCAAAAGGTTGTCAAGGAGCAGGTTCTTGATAAAATTATCCTTATCAAATCTCTCCTTGTAGGCAACCAGCAGATTCTGGATCTGGAAAGCTGCCATCTTTCCAATCATATAGACATCATCGGTCTCGCCCTTTACCAGGACAATGTACTCCAGCTGGTTATCATCAAAAACTTTAAAAAACTGATATCCCTGGAGAACCTGGCTCTCTGCTAAAGACTCGGCAAAAACCAGTACCGCCTCCTTATATTCTTCCACCGCGTCAAGTGTTGACGCCAGCGGCTTCCCGTCCGTATCCATGACACAAAGATCAATCCGGGTGATGGCCTTGATCCCATCTATCGTGTCCTGCAAGATCTGGTTTGAAATCATAGTTTAACTCCCCGTCCTTCCGTAACATATCCATACAGCATGCCCGGTCAGGTCTTCTCCACAATCAATCCCCTGATCAGGCCTACAAAAAATCCACAATTCTATAATCTTTCGTCCCCTATATTTTAATACATAATGTCCAAAAATAAAAGAGGAAATGTAGGGAAATTTACCTTAAAAGATTAAATAATTGTAAAAAATTACATATATATGGAATCATTTACCAAGAACAATTATACAATTTACATAGTTTCCAAATAAGCTGCCTCTAATAAATATAATCAGACAGGCCAAATCCTGCCTGTAACAAAGAAAGACCTGCCCGGGTCCTGGTCCCAAAAGCAGGTCTAACTAATCTACTATTCTGAATCCGTATCAAAGCTGAAGAAGCCTTCTTCCGAATCATCAGACTGGTCTGAGTAGGAGGATTCATCGTCACCGGACCCATCGCTGTTCCCACTGTCTGATGAATCACTGCTCTCACTGTCTGACGAATCACTGCTGTCCCGGTATTCTTCCTGGGGGATCAACTCATCCATCTCCTCATACTCATCCTCATCCACATCATAATCTGTGTTGGTGATTTCCGGGACGTCCACACTGTCCGTACCGATCCGGATCTGGATATCAGCCGATGTGGCAAAGCTGTCCACAGTCTCTATCTCTGCGTTGGGGAAATATTCAAGCAGGTCCTCCCCGATGCCATCTTCTGTCACCCGGATGACTGTTGTGGAGATGGGACCCTCTTCCTGGTAATTATCAACCAGGGTGATGGTGTAGCCTTCCGACTCAAGATAGTCACGCCACTCTCCGGCCAGACCACTGACATAGGCGGCGTTATAAAGTTCGATGGAGAGCTTCCTGGAATCATCTTCCTCATCTGTCTCATCACCGTCGGTCTGGGAGGACGCACTGGCTGATGAGGATGATCCGAACTCCTGGGACTTCTTCATCAGAGCCGCGATCTGAAGCTGAATCTTCTGGGAGTCAAGGGTGAATACGCCGTCACTCTCTCCGCCCTGCATGATCCTTACCGTGACCGCATCGGCAGTCAGACTTCCAATCTTGTCTGCCTTGGATGTTATCTTCTCCTGGCCTGTGCTGACACAGAGCCTGGTGTAAGCTTCGAGTACATTGCCCCGCTTCATGCCAAGCGAAAGCTGGTTAAAGAATTCTTCAAAATAAGCGGCTGACGCCTCGAGGCGGTTGGATTCCTCCTGGGCCGTCCCGTCCAGATGGGTAATGAGGGCCACCGCTTCCCTGCCTGACAGATCATGATCTCCCTTATCGAGAAGCTGCAGCTGGCCTGCACTGTCCCTGTAGGACATGACCTCGGAAAGGTTGTACTTAACCGATTTTCCGGCATCGAGCACCTCGCTGAGCTTGTCCACACCAATTACGTCATATCCGGCGATCTCCAGGCCTGTCATCTCAGAAATAATTTCTGTGAGCAGGTCATAGCGGTCCTGGCCGAACATACGGCATATATCCAGAAAGTTCAGTGTTCCTTTGGCCTTAGGGTACTTATCCCTGATCTCCTTAAGGATGGATGTGCTGACGGAAACCTCGGCGTTAGATGGAATGAGAATCATATCCATGGCCTGTGTCTTCTTATTATACATATCGAGGGCGATATACTCCCTCATGTTATCCAGGCTGTCCACATAAACCAGGGTCGTCTCTATATCCGACACATCAACAGGTTCCTGCTCAGTCGTATCTTCTGCCTTGGACTGGGTGGTATCTGTCTCTTTGATCCCTTCTCTCAGATCATAGGTAGAGCCTGTAAGATAGTAGGTCACTCCCTCGAAGGAAACGAGGGCGATCACGGCCATCAGACCTGCAACAACGATTAACTTTATCAGCAATGAGAAAAAACTTCCTATGGGATTTTTCATGCCTGCCTCCTCTATTCACATAAACTATTATCCTGGCTGACAAAATCTCCAGTATAAAACACTCATCTAATGAGTATAGCAAAGTTCCTTTTTTCATTCAAGATAAAAAATCTTTTCTTTCTATGCCATACAGACCTTATTATTCCACCATGCCGGCTCAAAACGGCTGTATCCTCCTATATTTCCCTTGTCTCCTGTCTCAGCCAGTCCGCCTCCTGGTCAGTGAGATAAGGCAGCAAAGCCTCCCGCACCCGGCGGTGATAGTCATTGAGCCACTGCCGCTCTCTGGCAGACAGGCGGTCAGAAAGGATAGCCTCCCGGTCAAAGGGAACCAGGGTGAGGGGCTCGAAGCAGAGGAACTGTCCATAGCCTCCCAGAATATCCTTCCTGCAGACAATCAGGTTCTCAAGCCGGATGCCAAACTTTCCTTCCAGATAGATTCCCGGTTCATCGGAGGTGATCATACCCTCCTCGAAAACGCATTCATCCCCGGCCGCGGCGGTTTTCTGATAGCGGAAGGCATTGGGGCCCTCATGAACACTGAGCAGATAGCCTACACCGTGACCGGTCCCGTGATTGTAATCCAGGCCCTGCTCCCAAAAAGGTGCCCTGGCTAGGCCGTCCAGGCTCCTGCCGCTACAGCCATGAAGGAAGCGGGCCGAAGCCAGGTCCACGTGAGCCCGCAGAACCAGAGTATACATCTCTTTCTCCTCTTCCGTGAGGGTCCCCAGAGCAATGGTCCTGGTAATATCCGTGGTCCCCTGCAGATAATGGCCGCCGGTATCCGCCAGGACAAAACTCTCCGGTCCCAGAGGACGGTCGGAGTCGGCGGTGGCAGAATAATGGACGATGGCCCCGTGGTCCTTGTAGGCCATAATGGGGTCAAAACTGGGCTCAAGATAGTCCGGGTCCCTTCTGCGAAGGTCTTCCAGATAAGCGGCGGCACTGACCTCTGTAGATCTCTCCCCTGCCTCCATCTGCTTCTTAAGCCAATAGATAAATCTAGTGACTGCCAGCCCATCCTTCAGGTGGGCTGTGCGCATATTCTCCACTTCTACCGGATTCTTAACGGCCTTCATCAGGCTGGTCGGGTCCGGGGCGGTCACAATCTTAACTCCTTCCCCCGGCCGGGAGGCCAGGGCCGCGTTGACCATGGCTTCATTGTACTGGAGGCTGGTCCCGGCGGCAAAGCCGGCCAGGTCATCATAGATAGCCTCATAGCCACGGATCCGGATTCCCTCTTTCTCCATCTTTTCCTTCAGGTCAGAGGGCAGGCAGTCCTGGACATACCAGAAGGCCTCGGTCTGGCTGAGAAGAAAATAACCCAGGACCACCGGAGTGGACTTCACATCATTTCCCCTTACATTAAGAAGCCAGCAGATATCCGTAAGGGAGGCCAGAAGCAGGTAGTCTGCCTTGCCCTTTATGGCTTCTCTTACCCGGGCCAGCTTGTCAGTCCGGCTCTCCCCTGCATACTCCAGGGCAAGCTCCCAGACCGGCTGGCAGCTTAAGGCCGGTCTGCCGGTCCATATCTGCCCGGCCAGGTCAAGATCCATGCGGACTGTCACACCCTGCTCTTCCAAAAGTTCCCGCAGCTTCCTGGCCCGGCTCTCCATGAGGCAGCGGCCATCGAAGGCCAGAACCTGTCCCTCTTTCATATGATCCTTCAGATACTCCTCTATGGTCGGCACCTGGGGCTGTTTTTCCTTCATCAAACCAATTCCGGTTCCGGCAAGCTGGTCCCTGGCCTGGAGAAAATAGCGGCCGTCGGTCCACAGCCAGGCCTCGCCGGCAGTCACCAGCAGAGTCCCGGCAGAACCCGTAAATCCGGATATATATTCTCTGGTCTTAAAATAGTCTCCTACATATTCTGACCCGTGGAAGTCCCCTGTTGGAATCAGGCAGGCATCCACCTGCTTTTCTTTCATGCAGGCCCTAAGCCTGACAAGCTCTTCTCTCATTTTCACACCACCTAAATCAATATTTTTCCCTTTAAGCAGCAAGCCGCGGAACCTGTCACAAGGTCTTCCCCGCATGTAAGCCGGGTCATACCGGCGGTCCTGCTGTTTCTTTCCCAACTGATATTACAAATAAAGTGTACCACAAATCCCCCCGTTAGTCATAAAAAATACTGACGGGGGGATCATATACAAAAACACTCTATGACATGAAAAGACTACAGGATGTCTTCCATACTTTTTATACCGATGGCTATGGTGGACAAGTTGTGGAGCAGAGCCGACCTGGTAGGAGCCATAATGCCCAGCACACCCAGCAGGATGAGACTTGAATTAATTCCGACAATGATCCGGTAGTTTTTCTGGATCCTGCGGATCAGACCGTCGCTAATCTGCTTCAGGGTGACAATCTCAAAAAGGCTTTCTGCCCCGATGGTAATATCAGCCACCTCCCTGGCCAGTTCGGCCCCGTCTCCGATGGCAATACCCACATCCGCCGCCGACAAGGCCGGCGAGTCATTGATACCGTCCCCGACCATCATCACCTTGCGGCCCTTTTCTCTCTCAGTCTGGACAAAGGAAGCCTTATCCTCCGGCAATACTTCCGCATAAAATTCATCGACACCCACCTTGCCTGCAATGGCTGCCGCGGTCCGGAGGCTGTCTCCGGTCATCATGACGATCTTGGACAGACCGCAATCCCTCAACTGGCCGACAGCTTCCCGGGCCTCCTGGCGGATGGGATCTTCAATGCAGATTACTGCTGCCAGCTTACCCTCTATGGCCAGGTAAAGATGGGAATACTCTTCCGGCAGGTTCTTAAAAAGCTCCTCTTTTCCTTCAGGAATCTGACATGCCTCATCCTCAAAAACAAAATGGTAGCTGCCGATCACCGCCCGTTTGTCTCCGATGGTGGTGGCGATGCCATGGGCTACAATATACTCGACCTTAGAGTGCATCTCATCGTGGTTCAGACCTTTTTCCTCCGCCGCATCCACCACGGCTTTGGCGATGGAATGGGGAAAATGCTCTTCCAGACAGGCAGAGATCCTCAGAAGTTCATCCTCCTCTTCCCCGTTGAAGGAGAAGACCCTGGCCACCCTGGGCCGGGCCTTAGTCAGGGTCCCTGTCTTATCAAAGACTATGGTATCCGCCTCGGCTACCGCTTCTAAGAACTTGCCACCTTTGACTGTAATCCGGTGCTGGCCGGCCTCCCGGATGGCCGAGAGGACAGAGATCGGCATAGCCAGCTTTAGGGCACAGGAGAAATCTACCATGAGGACCGACAGGGTCCTGGTCGTATCCCGGGTCAGCAGATAGGTCAGACCAGTTCCCGCAAAGGTGTAGGGCACCAGCCTGTCTGCCAGATGTTCCGCCTTACTCTCCAGATTGGATTTCAGTTTTTCTGAGTCCTCAATCATTGTGACTATCTTTTCATAGCGGCTGTCACCGCTGCTTTTCACTTCTATGAGCAGCTCTCCCTCTTCCACTACCGTTCCGGCGTAAACCGTCAGTCCCTGGCACTTGCGGACCGGCAGGGATTCCCCGGTAAGAGAGGCCTGGTTGACCATGGCCTCCCCGGCCAGGACAGTACCGTCAAAGGCAATGACATTACCCATGTGGATCAATACCTGGTCCCCGGTTTTAATCTGAGTGTAGGGCACAAGGACATCCTGACCATCCTGCCTCCTCCAGACCTTATCCACATTGAGGGACATGATCCGGGCCAGGTCACCCACTGATTTCTTATGTGTCCACTCCTCCAGCAGCTCTCCGACCTCCAGGAGAAACATGACCGAGGAAGCGGTCCTGATATCTCCCCGGGCCATGGATACTCCTATGGCCGTGGCATCAAGGACCGGTACCTCCAGCTTTCTTCTCATCAGAAGGCCTAAGCCCTCCCGGTAAAACTTCATGGATCTGAACATGCAGCGGGTCATCCGCAAGGGTCTGGGAAGGAAAAGTCTGTTGCCGTAATGAAAAAGGGTCTTCAGGACGATTTTTTCCTTGTAACTTCTTCCCATCTCCCGGCCGGAATTCTCCGCCAGGTCCTCCGGCATATCCACCCGGTCAAACTGAAAATGCTGCAATCCCTTTATGATTCCTTCCCTTATAGTCTTGCCTGCCGCCGGGTCATAATTGATGATTACATTGCAGGTTCTCTCTGAAACCTTGACCCTGATCACACCCTCCAGTTGTTCTGTATAATACTGCAACAGGTCCGCCTGCCGGCAGGTCATAGAGCCCGGCAGGTCCATGTGGATCCTCATCCTGGCCGCCGTCTCGTGTAAGATAATAAATTTCAAATCCGGTCACCTCTCATTTATGTCCATATTCCATCATCCTGATCTGCTTTTATTATATGGGCCGCTCTTATAAAATGTCTTGCCTCTTATAATTAGAACCTGCACTTATATTATTGCTTGCCACTTATAATTTGGGCTCCCACTCATAATATGGCTTGCCACTTATAATTTGAGCTCCCACTTATAATATGGCTTGCCACATATAATAAGGGCTGCCAATAAGTGACAGCCCGTCTCAAGCTTTTTATGACAGAATTATCCTATACTTCCGGCTGGCCGGTCTCTGCCTCTTCGAGGTCCATGACCACTTCATCCGCCTCGTCCTCATATACTTCCTGCTCTTGGCAGCGGGCCCGTTCCTGGTTAAGTTCCAGGGCCTGGGCATAAATGTCTTCCGCATTCTCCTGGACCAGGTCAACGGTCTCCATCACCGAGTCCTTGGCTCTCAGGGCTGCCGCCGTTGCCTTGACATAGGTCTTTTTTGCATCCTTGGTGGACAAGGCCTTGATTCCGGCAGTTCCGAAAAGAACACCGCCAAGAAAGAATCCAAAGTTTTTCCAGTTAAGTTCTGATAACCATTCTATCATTTTCCAAGCCTCCTAATTTTTGTATCAGTTTGTTATCTTTACAGATATAATTACATATATTTTACAGGATGGTCCTGAGAAAACAAACCTTGGAAAATGATAACATTTCTCAATTATAGCTATTTACAGCAGGCGACTCCAAAAGTCTGACAACAGGTCCGGGATCTGCCGGCGGTATATTCGGCCCGAGTAGGCCTCATGGGGCCAGGATATAAACTCTGCCCGTTCAGGACAAATCCTCCGGTATATGGGGTCTGCCACAATCCGATCTCCCTCCTTTAAGATCTCCATCAGGTCTGCCTCAGAAGAAATCTGCAGGCAGTCACAAGACTCCAGATCCCGGTCCAGCTCCAGGGGACAGATGACCTGCCAGTCCCTCCCCCCTGCCAGATCAGCAGCCCGGGCAAGGGACAGGGCCTCCACCGGCTCCCCGATGATAAACTTCCTCTCACTCCCTGAAACAGACCCATTTTCCTGGCCGGCAAAAAGACTTTTACCGGATGACCCAGTCATGCAGGCCTCTGTAAGAGCCCTCAGCAGTTCGGGGCCAAACTGGCCGCAGGGCAGGCCGGTCACATAAGGAATCCCGAATCTTTTTTCTAAAACCCTGGCCGCCGGAAGTCCCACTGAAGAGACCACCAGACTGGCATGGGCCAGACCGGCTGATCCTATCTGCCGGCGCAGGTCCCCGGCTTCCCCATCACCCATGGCAAAAACACTCTGAACAATAAAGCCATGGTCTCTGAGCCAGGCCAGGAGAGAAGCCCGGCCGCTGCCCACGGAAAAATCCAGGGGGGTCAAACCCAGCAGGTTAACCCGAAAAGGCCCGGAAGCTGACAGAAACTGGCCCGGCTGTCTGCCACTTCCCCAAGCCTCATCGTCTTCTCTGCCAGCTCTGGAAGAATCTATTTCCTCTTTGCCAGCCCTGGAAGGATCTATTTCCTCTCTGCCAACCTTAGCAGGATCTATTTCCTCTTTGCCGGCCTTAGCCGGGCCGGCTGCTTTTTCCTCCACCAGGCAGGAGGCGACCTTTTCCAGAGCCGTACCTGCACCAATGATATAACTGTTCATGCCACTGGTAGGAAAATACCAGGTGGGGATTCCCGTTTCCAGTTCCACAATCCGGGCTATGGCATCAAAGTCTGTCCCTGTCATCATGGGTATAGGGGTCCTGACCAGGGCAATGAAGGCCGGCTTCAGGTCCCTGGCAGCCCGCACGATATCATCGATCAGCTTGTCATCATTTCCCATGATGGCATCGATCTGGGACAGGCCGGAAATAAAGATCAGGCTGTCCTTGTCATACCATCTGGGTTCATCATGGGTATTATAGGTAGAATTGCAGCCGGAGGGGTCATGCATGACGACCATGCCGCCCAGTTCATAGAGGGCCGAGCAGACCCCGGACACGTCAGATGTATAATTGGACAGGAAGGCATGGGCCTGCCTGCGGGCCTGGTCCGAAACCTCAAAGTCCGGGCCGGCTCCGGCCGGTCTGTCCTGTCCCATATTTTCTTTTTTATAAGTTTCATCTATCATAGCAGCACCTCTGAAAATGACTGGTCTTAACCGGCAGATCTTGCTTTGCCCCTTCCTTTATACGGCTGACATAGCAAAAGCCTGCCCTAAGGGCATCCTAGCAAAGGCAGCTGGGACAGCCCAGCCCCTTCCTGCCTACCAGGTCCCTGGTATCCTTCTTCTCCCGGCAGGCCTCCTGCATGAGAGCAAGGAGCCGGCAGATGCCGTCATAGCCATGGAAACCTCCCCCCTCCACCATATTGACAAAATAAGGAGTCTGATGAAAATAGGCCGCCTTCTGGCCCAGGGCCAGGACTCTTTCCTCATCAAAGCGGGGATAGGTCCTCATATTGTGATGAATCATGGAAGTGACCGGCAGCCAGGGGGCATGGTCCTTAAGCCAGAGAAAATCCTCCTCTTCCTCCGGGGCAAAGGCATCCCCGTAAAGATGCTTGACCTTAAAACCATGGTCCAGCAGGAGCCGGGTCAGGCCCAGTATTCCAGGAGTCAGGGAGACATCGAGAGCCAGGGGCATCCCGCCCAGCAGGTCCCTGGTTTCCTCCAGCATGGTCTCACACCTGGCCCGGAAACCGGCCAGCTCATCCTGGCTGTAGGGCTCAGTGTCCAGAGCCCGGGCCAGCTGTAAAAGTTCCTGGTCGATCTTATCATAGTCAAAGACTACCGGCAAGTGGAGATGGTTAACACCCATTTTATCCGACAGCTTTCCGGCCCCGGACCTTGCCAGAGGGTATATGGAAATGTTTAAAAAACTGTCCCCCATCTTCTGGTAATCTTCCCAGGTCCGGCAGGAGGTCAGGTCCCTGACCTGGCAGCCCGCCCGGTTAATCAATGTCACCAGCTGGCTCTCCCGGGGAGTAGGGAAATCATTGCCCACAATATTGACAGCTGTCCGGTCCCGGCCGGACTTGTCTGTAATGACAAGACCTTCATATAAGCCTGCCCTCAACTTCTCATCCGGCGTGATGCCTCCCTTTTGCACGATGGGGTCCATGTAGCTTTCCACCAGGCAGATATCCGGGAACCTGTCCCGGAGCACCCTGTAGATATAAGGGATGTCTGTCCCCATGAAATGATGGACACAGACCAGGAATAGAAAGAGCAGCCTGGGCCTTTTACCCACTTTTGTGAGCCGGCCTATAATCTCCGTCACCCCGTCGATGACCAGGCCCTCCATGTCCTGGCCGTAGAGGTCGCCCTCCGTAAGACTGAGGAAGGAGTAGCGGTCGCCGGCGTCCATCTCTGCTGCCGTAAGGACAACACCCCGGTTGCAGTTACCGCCGCAGACATAGATCTGGTGGGATTCCGGAACCAGCATGCCGATATGGACGATATTCCAGGGGCCATGGGCCGGACTGTTATACTCCAGGCCGGGGCGGAAAGGGGCCGGCCAGGCTGCCTGGGATATGGTGACCGTTTCCCTCACACTGGTCTCTGCCTCCTCCCAAGGCTCCAGTCTGGGATCATTTTTATTTCCGTGAACCAATTTAAGCATAGAGCACCTCAAAATATCTCTTGATTCCTGTCAGTTCTTCGTTTTTCAGTCTTTTTTAACTGGTCTCTTTCGTTTTTTATCTATCTGTTGGTCTGGCCATCTCCTGGCCAGTCTATGCCGCTGACCCTCTCTATTTCCAGGGTCAGCTTCTCATAATCCCGGGCCATGGAGGAATCGGGAAAGGCCTCTACCACTGTCATGGCCAGGTCTTCCGCTTCTGCCACCAGGCCGCTTCTGGGTAGGTCGCCCACAATCCGGCTCCTGATATCTTCTGCCAGCTGCCGGACCTTCTTGTCCTCATCTTTGACATCCCTGCGGTTCAGGATGAGACCACCCAGCTTTGCGTAGTCCCGCCTTTTAAAATTCTCCACGGCCATAGCGATATTGGCCGCCGCGTAAATGGACATATTTTCCCCGGAGGTAACTACAAATACCTGGTCGGCATAGCCATTTCTCATGGGCATGGAAAAACCACCGCAAACCACATCTCCCAGCACGTCGTAGATGATCACATCCGGCTGGTAACGTTCATAGGCCCCCTTTTCCTTAAGCATCTCCAGGGCGGCAATAATCCCCCTGCCGGCACAGCCCAGGCCAGGCGGGGGACCTCCTGCCTCCACACAGAGCACACCCCTGAAGCCGGGGGTTACCATCTCTTCGAGGGCCAGCTTTTTCCCCTTCTGCCTGGTCAGGTTCAAAATAGTTTCCACTGGCTTTCCATGGCGTAAAAGAGCCGTTGAATCCGCCTTGGGATCACAGCCGATCTGCATGACCTTAAGACCCTGGCCTGCCATGACTGCGGCCACATTGGAAATGGTGGTGGACTTGCCAATCCCACCCTTGCCATATACTGCTATTTTTTTCATGGATATCTCTTCCTTCCTCGATATCTCTTCCTTGCTCAAAATCTCATCCCGGGTCAGTCGTCGTGCTCCTATACCTTGGCATAGGCCACTTTAGCCGTCACCCCGCCAAGTCTGCCGATCCTTCCTGACAGGCTGCTGATCTCTGTCTGGGGAGCATCCAGGACCAGGCTGATGATATTGATGCCCTTTTCCCGGTAGGGAATACCCATCCGGCCCACCACATAGTCAGAATATTCATGAATCAGGTCATTGAGCTGACCTGTTGCATCCGTGTCCTCCACAATTATGGACAGCACTGCAATCCTTGTCTCCATAGCTTACTCCTTTATACTGTCTTCTTGTATTGCCTGCAATCTCAGCAGTATTTTGCCGGCAGTCTCAGCAGATTCTAGGCAGCAGCTCACCGCCTGGCGGGGGCAGCAGGGTCTTAGACCCGATCTCTGTCACCATGGTTACCCTGCCTGGCATATCTTCAGTTACCCTGCCGATAATTGCCGCGTCACGGGTATATTTGCCTTCCCTTAATTTGTTGACCAGACCCTCGGCCTGGTCCGGCGGGGCCACGATAACCAACCGGCCTTCACAGGCCAGGTAAAGAGGTTCTAAGCCCAGCATGGAACATACTCCCTGGACCGGACCCTGGACGGGGATATTTTCCGACGTCAACTCTATGCCTACCTTACTCTGGTCAGCAATCTCATAGAGGACCGTGCCCACTCCGCCCCGGGTGGCATCCCGGACCACATGCAGGTCCTTAGTCACTGTCAGCATATCTGCCACGGCACCATTTAAGGGAGCACAGTCACTGGTGACCTCCGCCTCTATGCCGAAGTCCTCCCTTGCCAGGAGGATGGTGCAGCCATGGCGGCCCACATCGCCACTGACAATGATAAGGTCTCCGGGTCTGGCCTTGCTTCCGGAGGTCTCCACTCCCTCAGGAATAAATCCGATTCCTGTGGTTGTGATAAAGACCCCGTCCACCTGGCCCCTGCCGGCAACCTTGGTATCCCCGGCAACGATCCTGACACCGGCTTCCCGGGCGGTCCGGCCCATGGATGCCACGATCCGGTCAAGCCTGTCCATGGAAAAGCCTTCCTCAATGACAAATGCACAGGTCAGGTAGCGGGGAGTGGCCCCCATGCAGGCCAGGTCATTGACCGTACCGCAGATACTTAATTTGCCGATATCCCCTCCCGGAAACTCCGCCGGGGATACGATAAAGCCATCGGTAGATACGGCGATCCTACCCTTGTCCATGGCCAGGACTGCCGCGTCATCCCCGGTCAGATCCGGATTGTCAAAATATTTTTTAAAGATATCATGGATCAGCTGGTTGGTCTGGCTGCCTCCAGCGCCATGGGCCATCGTTACCTTTTTCTCTGAATCAGTCTTCATTTTTGTCGCTCCTCCCCTTCTTCTCTAAAAGGCCTCCATACTGATAGTAGGCCGAGCAGGCTCCTTCCCCTGAAACCATGCAGGCTCCCACCGGATGCAAGGGAGTGCAGCCCTTACCGAACACCGGGCAGTCCGTAGGCAGACAGGCCCCCTTGAGGACTTCACCACAGCGGCAGGCCGGATTGGTCCTGGCTTCCATCTTCGGCACGGCAAAACGGATCCGGGCGTCGAAGGCCGCATATTGGTCACGGAGTTTGAGCCCCGAACCGGCTATAGTTCCCAGACCTCTCCACTCAGCGTCACAGGCCTCCATATAGTGGTCCATCATGGCCAGGCCGGCCGGACTGCCTTCCTCCTTTACAACCCTGGGATAGGCATTGACAAAGAAAGGCTTTCCCTCCTCATATTTCTTTAAAATCACCACAAATGCCGTCAGCAGTTCTCTGGCAGTAAAGCCGGCAACCACGCCGCTGATCCCCTCTTCCTCGGCCAGCTTCCGGCAGAGGCCAGTCCCGGTTATAGCATTGACATGGCCCGGATAAAGGAAAACATCCGCAGTCCCTTTTAAGGCCTGATAGGCCTGGGGCATGGTCTTGTTGGCTGTCAGCAGGGAAAAATTATCCACGCCTTCCCGCTCTGCCTTTTCCAGGGCAAAGCAGCTGGCAGGCACGGTGGTCTCAAAACCTACAGAGAGAAAGACCACCTGGGTCTCCGGATGGGCCGCCGCATAATCCACAGCGTCAGCAGGTGAGTAAACCACCTGGACCCTGGCCCCCTCAGCCCTGGCTGCCGCCAGACTTTTCTCTGAGCCAGGCACTCTGACCAGGTCACCGAAGGTACAAAGAGTCACTCCTTTTTCCAGTCCCAGCCAGACCGCCTCATCGATATAGTCAGCGGGAGTTACACAGACCGGGCATCCTGGTCCCGAAATTACCTTGACCTGGTCTGGCAGCAACTGCCTCAGTCCCAGTCTGAAGATCTCATGGGTATGGGTCCCGCAGACCTCCATCACCCTGAGGCCCGGACCGCTGTAGTTCATCAGATATTGTCTGGCTTCCTTTAATTTATCACTCATAAAAGATCCTCCAACAGGTCGTCTGTCTCCTCCTGGTCATCCGAATCAATCCTGGCTATAGCCATGCCTGCGTGAACCATCACATAATCTCCCGGCTCCAGCTCTTCGAGGAGCTGGGCGGAGATCTCTTTTTTAGCTCCGGAGGCATCCACAACTGCCATTCCATCCTTCATAGTCAGCACTCTGGCCGGTAATCCTACACACATATTTTATCCTCCATCTTCGTCAGGGGTCTCCCGGCATGTCCCCGGACCCAAAGCCCGGGCCGGCCACTTCCGGCCTTGACTAAAGCAGATCCCCTTGCTTGTATCTTTTGCTCTTATCTATCTTCTTATACTTATGACTGCCTGTCTGGCAGCTGCCTGCATTTTAATCTCGTTTTTTTTCTTCTACTTTTACTTTTCACTGCTATCTTAACAGTTAGCTACTTTCTTTTCTCCCGGGACCGGGACTTCATCCGGGGCCTCCGGTCAGTCTTTTGCCCCGCTTTCCCTTAGCCTGTCCTGGCGGGTAAGCCATTCCAGGCCAAAAGCCGCCTGACCCAGACCAATGCCTCCATCATTGGGGGGAATCATCCGGTGGCGGAGCACCTGCAGGCCCTGGTCTTCGAGTCCCCTGATACAAAGATCCAGAAGCAGGGTGTTCTGGTAGACACCCCCGCTTAAGGCTACGGTCCTGGTCCCGGTCTCCCGGCTGGCCTTAACACAGGCCTCCACAACCATGTCAGCCAGGGACCGGTGGAAAGTAAAGGCAAGACTTTCCGTACTGGTGCCCGCCAGCCTCTCCCGGACAAGCTGTTCAAATAGCTGTCCCGAAGGCAGCAGCCACCGGCCCTTGTCTTCATCATAGGCACAGCCGGCCGGCTCTTCCCCGAGGAGAAACTCTGACCCTGCCATATCCTTATCAGGACCATTGGATCCTGTTATGTCCTTACCGGGTAATTCTGACCCGTCCATATACTTACTGGAAACCTGACGCCCAGTCCTCTTCTCCCAGTCCTGCCAGCGCTGGGCGGCAAACTGCAGCTGGATGGACGCCTCTCCCTCGTAGGTGGAGACCCTCCTGACACCCAGAACCGCACTGACGGCATCAAAAAGGCGGCCGGCGCTGGTACTCATTACAGAATTAATGCCCCTTTGCGCCATGACTGCGATCATCCTGGCTTCCTTTTCCCCACAAAGGTCCAGCTGACAGGCCAGCCTGATCCCTTCCTCCTTGCCAAACCGGTCAAGAAGCAGGGAGACGGCCACCCTCCAGCCTTCCCTGGCAGAGGCGTCACCGCCAGGCTGGATAAAGGGTTCCAGACTGGCCCAGCGGGAAAAGGTCCCATAGTCACAAAGAAGGATTTCCCCTCCCCAGATGCTGGCGTCACTTCCATAGCCGGTCCCGTCGAAGGCCACACCGATCACCCGGCCTTCCTTCCAGTCATTTTCTGCCATACAGGACAGGATATGAGCGTAGTGGTGCTGGACCTCCAGGACCGGCAGTCCTCTTTTTTCTCCCAGGTCTTTGGCAAAATAGGTGGTATTGTAGCCGGGATGACTGTCGCAGACGATCAGGGACGGATCTGCTTCCAGCAGGTCTTCCATCCTGGCCGAGGATTCCTGCAGGGCTCTGACCGTCCTCACATCCCCCATGTCTCCCACATAGGGAGAGGGATAGAGGAGCTGCTTTTTGCCGACACAGAAGCTGTTTTTCAGCTCAGCGCCCACAGCAAACACCTGACCCTGCCAGGGCCTGTCCACCATGACAGGCAAAGGTGCATAGCCCCTGGACCTTCTGATCATATAAGGCCCTCCCCGGAAGTCATCCATGACCGTGTCATCTGCCCGTATCCGGATGAGCCGGTTGTGGGAGAGGACCAGATCGCAGAAACCTCCAATCTCCTCAGCCACATCCTGGTCATCCCTGCAGAGGGGGGCTCCCCGGGCATTGGCGCTGGTCATCACCAGACAGTCAGGCATCCTGATCTCGTCCTTACTGTCAAAAAGCAGCAGTTGGACCGGAGCGTAAGGCAGCATGACACCCAGCTTGGGATTGTCGGGGGCCACCAGGTCCCTGACCCTGCTGTCCTTTCGTTTTTGCAATAGTAAAATGGGCTTCTGGTGGCCGGTCAGGATCTCCTCCTGCCAGGGACTGACCAGACATTCTCTTTTTACAATATCTATATTTCTCATCATCACCGCAAAGGGCTTCTGGGGACGGCATTTCCTCTGACGAAGCCGGCGGACGGCCTCCTCATTTCCCGCGTCACAGCAGAGGTGGAAGCCCCCGATACCCTTGATGGCCGCAATACCCCCATCCCGGATCAGCTGGCGGACAGCCCGGATGGCCTGACTTCCTTTCTCTAAGGCCTGGCCGCTGGCCGGATCAAGGATATAAACCTCCGGCCCGCATTCATTACAGCAGACCGGCTGGGCGTCGTAACGCCTGGTCTCCGGATGGCTGTACTCATAAGCACATTCCGGGCACATGGGAAAGTCCGCCATACTGGTCCGCACCCGGTCATAAGGCATAGAGTCTAAGATCGTCAGTCTGGGCCCGCAGCAGGTACAATTGATGAAGGGATGCAGGTATCTCCGGTCCCTGGGATCGTACATTTCCCGGCTACACTGGTCGCAGACCGCTATGTCAGGGGATACGAAAATGTCTCCCTCAATCTTTCCTGACTCAATAATCTCAAAGTCCTCTGTCAGGTCCGGACCTTCTAAAGGCTCCAGGTCCTCCACATCCATCCTAAGGATAACCGCCCTCTGGGGAGGCTCCTCCTCAATGGCTTTAATAAAGCCGTTCAGGGCTTCCTGGCCGGCCCGGGCATAGATCTCCACATAGGGGCCCATATTACAGACAGACCCTTTTATGCCAAATCTCATGGCATGGCGGCTGACCGTGGGACGGAAACCGACACCCTGGACGATGCCAAAGACATGTATTCTTTTTATCTTGTCTGCTTGTTTATGCTCCATAGGTCTCCCATCTCATCAACATGAAAATCTGTCTTAGTCATACTCACTTAATCTTAATACTCATCTGTAAATTATATTCCTGATATCTATGCTGACTCAGGTCAGGACCGGTCAGGTCTGGCCTTGCCTGACACGGCAAAATGGGGCAGGTCGATCCACTGGCCTCCAAAGTCAGGGACCGCCCTCTTAAAAAGAGGATCTGCAAAGATAACATCATATCCGCCCTTGCGGATCTGGTCCATCCATGCTCCCTCTTCTTTAAAACTGAGATCTCCATCCGCCGTCTCCTTTTGGTCCATCATGAACCAGGAGGCCACGGTGACAGAGGCAACCTGGCGGCCCAGAATTCCCAGGATCTCCTGACGGGCCCGGTTGGCCAGGGCCTGCTGGTGGACAATCAGGATCTTCTTACCCTTCAGGCTGGCAAAGGCTTCCTCCCTGCCGGCCCACTGGGTCCATTCCGCCAGCAGGTCCGGCGGACAGGCCATGAACCAGGGGGTCCCAAAGTTCTTCTCCAGATACCTGGCCGCTGCCAGGCCTGCCGGCGCAAGAACAATATTCAGGCTGTTGCCTCCGGCTTCCCTGATCTGGTCCAGACCATCTCCCATGCCATATAAGACCAACCGGTCTACGACTGTGGCCGGCTTCTGGCCCGGTCCGGCTTCTGCTTCCGGCGCTGTCCCGTCTCCACCTGCCAGGCCCAGTTCAGAAAGAATTGGGACCATGGCAGCCTTTATGGCCCTGCTGTCCGGACTGTCCCCGCCAAATTCCAGAGGAGAAGCTCCCAGAAGACCAATCCTGCCTGTACTGCCAGGCTGGCAGTTCTTATCCACAAAGGTTTCAAAAAGTTCTTTCCAGGCCAGGGATGCTCCCCAGTCGTAGAGCCTGGTCCCGTTCGTTTCCAGGGTTATGACCGGAAGACCGGTCTCTTTCTTTATCATTCTGCCAACGGCCCGGTAGTCGGTGGCAATCACGGCCGGCACCGGAGTTCCGATGATGGCCACATGGCTGCCGTCAATCTTCCTGGCCGCTGCCACAGTCTTTTCCACTAACCGGTCATCCCTGCCCAAAATGGCATCCATATCTCTGAGTCCCGCTGAGAAAATAGCACTGCGGCTGTCAAACCAGCGGGGCTCGTCAAAGCCGCAGATGTTGCCGGCACAGCCGCCGGCGTCCAGGATCACCGTAAGACCTCCCAGCTCGCAAAAGACTGCGGCGGCACCGGACTGATCCGGGGCAAAGGGAGGAATCTTAATTCGAAGTCCCTTCATGGGAACAATCGGGGTCTGGGCAGGACTGTCTGCCCGTTCCGGTCTTTCTGCCTGGCTCCGGATTCCTGCCTGACTCCGGATTCCTTCCTGACTCTGTATTCCTGCCTGGCTCCGGATTCCTGCCTGGCTCCGGATTCCTGCCTGGCTCCGGATTCCTGCCTGACTCTGGATTCCTGCCTGGCTCTGGATTCCTGCCTGACTCTGGATTTCTGCCTGGTCAGAACCTGCTTCCTTACTCCGGCCGGAGACATCTTCCGTCCCAGACTCCTTTCCAGAATACTCTTTGCTTCCACTCTCCTGAGTGACTGCCGGCCGCCCACTTACAGCTTTCTTCTCCAGGGCTTCCCGGCATGCTTCGAAGAAATGGCGGATACCGGCATAGCCAAAGGGGGCGATATCATCACTCCACTCGATACCGGCCGCCTCCGGATGGTAGTAAACCGCATCCTTTCCCACGGCAAGGTCTGCCATGGAATCCTTCAGGTCGTAGTAAATCATACTGGGTTCCAGATTGGAATAGAACCTGGTCCCGGGGCTTAGTTCCGCAATCTTATGAATATATATATAGTCTTCCTTAGAGGGGCTGGCAAAAATCTCTGCCAGACCAAAGCCATAGCGGAGCAGGGCCAGACCCAGCTCAAAGGCATTGGCATTACAGCCCTCTCCCACGGAAAATGTCAGGTCCGGGTAGCTTTCCCGGAAGTCTTCTATCGTTTTGAGAGTCCTGTCATAGTACTCCTGGTCCTGAATCTTTGTTCTCAGGGCAGCCGCGAACAGCTGGTACTGGCGGCGGACCCGGTCGATCTGGTAAAGCCTGCTCAACTCTATATAGGGCAGGTCCAGTCTCTTTCTCAGATCCTCTGCAGCATAACGGGCCTCAGGATGAAGGACCAGGTTAAAGTTGGCCTCGGCCATATCCTTGTATTCCTGGTAATCCCGGCAGCGGCTGATCTCCCGGATCTGCCGGATACCCATCTGTCTGAGAAGGTCATAGATCTCGCAATCCTCTGTCAGGGGGGCAAAATAACCCAGGAGATTGACCGCCCTGCTGTTTTTCTTCCTTTTTTCCAAAAGGGAATAGAGGGACTGTCTGACATGGACCATGGGAGGCTTTCTTCCCTCCCTGGTAAGGGCATACATATAGCAGGGCAGGACCGGCAGGCCGACCCTCTCCGATGCCTTTTTACACATTCTTTCCATATCGGTCCCCAGAAGGGCATCCACGCAGGTGATACAAATCATGACCACTGAGGGTTTTGTCTCCAGGCTCTGGCAAAGCTGGTCCACCGCCTTGGGAATCTTCTTCAGATGCCTGCCGGTAACAATATCTGTCTCATCCATGAGCAGATAAAAAAACTTTTCACTGTAGCCACCCAGCTCACTCAGGATGGTGGTGTTCCTCCCACAGCAGCCCGGGGCTGCCAGGAGCATGACCGAACCTGGTATGGCCAGACCGGCCCTCTTCACGCCAAAGCCCTGGGCTCCGGGGGAATTGAAGGCCAGTGTGGCCGGGGAGGAGTAGATCAGGTGACGGTTAGAGACCAGCTCCTCAGGAATCTGGTCCGGTCCCAGTTCAGAAAGCCGGCTGGCTTCTATATAATAAGCGGTCTTCATCTTATCCATATTTATTCCTCATCTGTATTATTTTCGTCAAGCTTCAGCAGGTCAAGGGCCAGGGTCCGGAAGGCGGCGCTCACTTCCGAATCCGGCTCCCCCTCAATCACTGTCATGCCCCGGTCCTCACATGAGGTAATCTCATGACTTCTCGGAATCTCTCCCACGATGGGCAGACCGGATTCCCTGGAAAAGGCTTCCACCCTTTCCCTCTCCTGGTCCACGTTCCTGTGGTTCAGGACGATCCCATAAACACTGGCATAACCCCGGTCCTCAAAGTTACTGACTGCCATCCGTATATTATTGGCCGCATAAAGTGCCATCTTCTCCCCGGAGGTCACAATCAGCACATGCTCGGCATAGCCCTCCCGGATAGGGGCGGCGAAGCCACCGCAGACCACATCACCCAGCACGTCATAAAGGACCACGTCCGGCTTCCAGGTCTCAAAAAGTTCCAGGTCCTCTAAAAGAGAAAATGTAGTGATGATACCCCGGCCGGCACAGCCCAGACCTGGCGTCGGTCCACCGGTCTCAATACAGAGGACTCCGCCGTAACCTACGGCTGATATATCCTCGATCTTCTCCGGATCCTCATCCTTTTCCCGCATATAATTCATAACCGGTACCGGTGTCCGGCCGCCTAAAAGATTGATGGTGGAATCGGCCTTGGGATCACAGCCGATCTGGATCACTCTCTTACCCATGCTGGCAAAAGCCGCTGCCAGATTGCCTGTCACTGTGGATTTTCCGATACCGCCTTTTCCGTAAACTGCCAATTTCAGCATAAAAAAATCTCCCTTTAATTACAAAGCTCTGCACCGGCCTTGTAAAAAAAGAGAGTCCTCCCCCTTGTTCTTTACTGCCGCTATTCCTGCTCGGTAGGCCTTGCAGTCAGAGCCGTAGTATTCATAAACAACAATATATCATGATTTCCAAAACATATGGCGAATCCTCATGGCTGCTTCCCCGGCTGAAATTGAAAATCTTTTTCATCAATTTTATCTTACTATATAGGTCAGCAACAATCAATCCCCAAAAATGACCAATATATTTCTCACAGACTATAGATTATTGACTTTTCATGTAACGGTAGATATAGATCCCGCCCATAATGACAAAGATAATCGCAAAGGGCACGTACAGAAGCTCCTTTTCGGACCAGGCTGTCCAGCCCAGGTAGGCAGACGCCAGAAAATATAAAATACCCACCAGTCCGTTGGTCTTGTTGTTCTGTCCTTTTTTCATCTCACTTTACTCCTTTTCTTTTCCGGCGGTCATTCCACCTTGAACCAAAGCACCGGCTTTACCGCGTCCGCTATCCTTCCAGTTTAAACATAGGGCAGCCAGTTTGCCGCAGCCCCGGTCATTCCACCTTGAGCATGCGGTAACCGATTCCGATATGGGTCTGGATATAACGGGGCCCTCCGGTTCCCCGCTCCAGTTTTTTCCTAAGGGTAGCCATAAACACTCTGAGACTGGCCACATCATTTTCCCAGCTGCTCCCCCAGACATTTTCCAGGAGATAGCGGTGGGTCAGGACCTTGCCCATATTCTGGGAAAGGACACATAAGAGCTTATACTCGATGGGGGTCAGGTGCAGTTCCTCCTCTCCCATAAAGACACAGCCGGCTGAGTAATCAATCTTCAGGTTGCCGTTGCAAAAGACCGCCGGCCTTTCATTTTCAGGCTGCATGAAAGCCAGGCGGCGCTGGGTGGCCCTGAGCCTGGCCAGCAATTCCTCAACGGAGAAGGGCTTGGTCAGGTAGTCATCGGCCCCGGCGTCTAAGGCTGCAATTTTATCACTGTCCTCGCTGCGAGCACTGATGACGATGATGGGGGTGTTGGTCCAGCTTCTGATCCTCTCGATCACCTCCACGCCGTCCATGTCCGGAAGTCCCAGGTCCAGGAGGATGATGTCAGGGTTTTTGGATGCCGCCATCATGATGCCTGAAGACCCGCTGTCTGCGGCGATATAATGATAATCTCTGGCCTTGAGGGTGGTGGTGATCAGGTTTCTGACCGGCTCGTCATCCTCAATCACAAGAATCTGAACTTTATTCATGGAATATTACCTCCTCCCGAGGAAGCTGGAAGCGGAAGACTGCCCCGCAGGGCACATTATCCTCCACAACAATAAAACCATTATGAGCTTCGATAATTGCCTTGCACAGGTAAAGTCCCAGTCCCAGGCTTCTCCTGCTGTCGGCAATCGGGTTAGAGCCACAATAAAATTTTTCAAAAATGCTGGCCTTGTCCTCGTCGGGGATACCAGATCCCCGGTCGCTGACCGTCACCTGGGCCATAGAACCCTGGCTGGTCAGCCTGATCTCTATGGGGGTCTGGTCCGGCGTGTATTTGATCGCGTTATTAATAAGATTCACCAGCACCTGAATGAGCAGCTTGGTATCACTTTTGACAAAGAGCAGGTCATCACAGTCATAAACCCGGATCTCATGAGCACCGGAGGATCCCCGGCAGTGCTCCACAGCCTCATCCACGATATCGCTGAGCAGCTCTGTGCTTTTTCGGAGATTGATCTGCCCCTCCTCGATTTTTGTGGAGGACAAGAGGTTCTCCACCAGATTGATCAGCCAGATGGAGTCACTGTATATATCCCTGTAAAGCTGCTGCTTGGTCTCCTCGTCAAAATAACTGCCGTTACTGATCAGGTTGCTGGCATGGCCGGATATGGATGTGAGAGGTGTTCTCAGGTCGTGGGAAATCATTCTTAAAAGGTTAGCCCGCAGCTGCTCCCGCTCTGCCCAGAGGGCCGCCTCCTCCTTCTCCCTGGCATTTTTTTCATTTTCCATGGCCAGGGCTCCTTCGCCTAAGATGGACAGGAGGACACCGTATTCTGCGGCCTCTAAAGGCCTGTCATTCACTTCAATACCCACAACCCCATAGATCCGCTCGTTGACCCTCATGGCAAAATACATATAAGATGACCAGGAATAGTTGTCTGTCCCGGCTCCTGCCCTGTGATTATTAGCAAAAACCCAACTGACGATCTCCTTTTCCCTCTCCAGGTCATAGGCCTGGAGCTTTCCGTCGCCTGCCGGAAATAAAACCGGTTTCATATCTTCCCTGTCCCTGTCAAATACCACGATATTGCGGTTAAGCAGGCGGCCGATCTGGCTGCCTATGGCCAGGAGCAGCTCTTCCTTGCCCTCGGCCTTGGACAAAATCTGCTCTGTATCAAAAAGGATCTTGGTCCGGTAGGCGGTCTTGGCCGACTGGCTGGCCTGTTCCTTATAACGAATGGCAAAGGTCCCGGTAATCAGGGCCGTCAGAAACATGACCACAAAGGTCAGGGGATAGCCGGTCTCATAGGCCGCGAAAGAAAACCGCGGCATGGTAAAGAGATAGTTAAAAATCAGAACGCTGGCCACAGAAGACATCAGGCTGTATACCTGGTGGGAAGTGGCTACAGAGGTAAGAACCACACCCAGGATATAGACCATAATAATGTTGGCGTCGGTGAAGCCCATCCTGTGAAAAAGCAGACAGAGCAGGGTGGCCCCAGCAAAAATCAGCAGACTCTTCAGCACATTTTTCAGGATGTCAGGGCTGTTAGTCTGCCGGCTGTCATAGTAAGCCCTGGCACTCTTATCGGGAATGATGTGGATATCAATCTCAGGCGCATAGACCAGCAGCTGGTCCGTCAGGGCAGGTTTCCTGAAAAAGCGGGTCTGGACTACATTACTCCTTCCCACCACAATCTTGCTTACGCCCGAAAGCCGGGCAAACTCGGCAATCTGGTAGGCAGCGTCATCCCCGTAGACGATCTCAATATCTGCCCCCAGAGACTCAGCCAGGTTACAATTTTCCCTGAACCTGGCCTTGTTGTCCTCAGACCCCTTCCTGAAGGCCGGTGTCTCCACAAATATGGCAGTCAGAGGACAATCGAAAGCTTCAGCCATCCTGGCCGCCGTCCGGATAATCTTGCCATTGGACGGAGAAGAGGACAGGCCCACAAGAATATGTTCTTTATTCCTTTCTTTGAAATAATCTGTCCCTGCTTCCATCCCTTTTGTTCCTTCCTGGTGCCGGACAGCCGGCAAATAGATTGGGCCGGCTCCTGGTTCTATGGACTCTATGTCTCTATGGACCCTATGTCTCTATGGACTTCATGCTGTTACACACTTCATACTGTGATACGTCCCCTGCTTTTTTAATCCAGGTCACGTCCCTACTATTCTACCACAATTGACCACCGGGGACATAAGCAGATTGGAAGGAAATTAAAAAAAACCCCCGGCTGCCGGCCTCCATGGGCAGCCGCCGGCAGACTGCTGTCTGACCTGCGGACCCCCAGGGTTACTGGCAGATAGGGATTAAAATATCTTGTCTTATGTCAGTTCTGGAAACCGTTTCTCATAACTGAAATCAGCCAGTCCCGGTTGGGGGAGACAATACGGCTGTTCCAGACCACATAAACCAGGTTGGCCTCTTCCATGCCATTTACCACCTGATCAAAACCGTCCACGGTCACCACTGTATTCCGGAAGGGCAGCAGCATATATTCGTAGCCTTCTTCCTTTTTGAAAATCGTTCCTTCAGAGAGAATAAGCAGATCCACCTGACCCTCAGTCAGACTTTTGAGCAGACTCTCCGGCTGGCCGCTGTACAGGAAGAAGGCAGTAGAGGGCCCCTCCTTTTCACACAATTCGACCGCCGGCATAATGGACCCCGCCAGAAAGGGAGATTCGGCAGCAATAAGAATCTGCTTATCCCCTGTTTTCTTTATCATATTTTTCCGGTTATTTTCCAGGAACTGGTCCACTTTACTCATGAGCAGGTAACCCAAAAGGCCCATCAGCAGAAAACCTGCCGCCAGAATCAGATCTCTCACACTCTCACCTCCAGAGAGAAAGACTTTGATGGATGTCAAACTATTTGTTCAGACGGAAACATTTCTGCAGCTGCTTCTGTTCGCCAAGAACCAGAAGCGTTTCCGAGCTGTTCAGGACACAATCCGGGGAAATGTTCATATCCAGACGGGAGTTACGGCGGATGCCCAGGACATTGATACCATATTTTTTACGGATATCCAGCTGCAGGATGGTTTTGCCGTTCCAGTTGTCCGGGACAGACAGCTCTACGATAGAATAATCGTCATCCAGTTCCACATAATCCTTGATGTCGTCGGACGTACAGCGGATGGCCGTCCAGGCCGCAAGATCCTTCTCCGGGTAGACTACCTGGTCAGCCCCGATACGGAAGAGAAACTTCTCCTGCATTCCCCGGGAAGCCCGGGCAATTACCTTACTGGCTCCCAGTTCCTTGAGCTGCCAGACTGTCTCCAGGGAATTCTGGAAACTATCACCGATGGCAACGATACATACGTCAAAATTCCTCACCCCCAGGGAGCTCAGGAACTCTCTGTTGGTACTGTCGCCAATCATGGCGCTTGTCACGTAGGGGAGAACCTCGTTAATCTTCTCCTCATCCATGTCTATAGCCATAACCTGCTGGTTCAACTCATCTAATTTCATGGCAATATGTTTGCCGAATCTTCCTACTCCAACTAATAATACAGACTTCATAAGACTTCCTCCTCTTGATAAACCTGCTATTCTTTCCTCATCCAACCGTCAGCTTTTCCTGGGGCAGCCTGGATGTGGCGTCTCCTTTTTTAGACAGGGCCGCAAAGATCAGGGTAAGGCCCCCCACCCGGCCAAAATACATAAGACCGATCAGGATCATCCTTGAAAATACACTGACCTTGGTAGTAATGCCCAGAGTCAAACCGACTGTGCCTATAGCTGAGGCCGTCTCAAAAAGACACTCCTTTAAGGGCAGGCCGTCTAAGGCGCTGATTACACAACCGCCTGTCATAAACAGGATAATATACATGGTAAATATGGTTGCCGCACTGGTGACTACGTCCCCGCTGACCCGTCTTCCGAAAAAGCAGGTGTGTTCCCTCCTGCGAAAGACTGACAGGGAATTGGCCATCATAACAGCAAAGGTTGTGGTCTTCATACCACCGGCTGTGGAACCGGGCGACCCTCCCACAAGCATGAGAACAATGGTAATAAGAACACCATTGCTGCTGAGCAGGCCCTGGTCTGCCGTATTAAAGCCGGCGGTCCTGGGTGTGACAGCCTGGAAGAGGGAACTCCAGAAACGGACTGCCATAGGCTCATCACTGAATTCATGATAGAAGAAGTAGAGAGCCGGCAGCAGGATCAGGAAAAAAGTGGTAGTCAGCACCAGCTTAGTCTGCATCCTGTAGCGGTGTACATTAAGACGGTTCCGGTAAATGTCATCCCAGACCATAAAGCCGATACCGCCTATGATGATCAGGGACATAATCACCATATTAATTACAGGATTTGTCACGAAGGAGGTAAGGGATGAGAAGTCCTCCTCCAAACCCATGAGGTCAAAGCCCGCATTACAGAAAGCAGATATGGCATGAAAGATACTGTACCAGATGCCCCTGATAAAGCCGAACCTTTTGCAGAAGACAGGGGCCATGATCAGGGCCCCGATTGCTTCAAAGGCCAGGGTCAGCTTGATAATAAAGCCTGTCAGCCGGATTATTCCTCCCACCTGGGGGGCAGAAATCGCTTCCTGCATGGTACTTCTCTGTCTAAGACCAATCTTTTTTCCCCTGACCATTGGCAGGGCGATTGCCAGGGTAACCACACCCATGCCGCCGGTCTGAATCAGAAGCAATATGATCAGCTGACCAAAATCAGACCAGTAGCTGGCTGTATCCTGGACTACCAGTCCTGTCACACAGACAGCAGAGGTCGATGTGAACAGGGCGTCAGACCAATCAGTCCAGGCCCCGCTTTTTGAAGATATGGGAAGCATCAGCAACAGGCATCCCATGATAATTACACCGGCAAAACCCAGAATAATCAGCTGGGAAGAAGAAAATTTTTCATGTTGTCTATTCATATGATCATAATCTCCATCCAAAATAAGCAGTTAAAAGAGGAACCCTTTAGGAGAGTTATGGGCTTTCCCACCCTGCTTCCTGGCCAGGTTCTCTTTATTATTATAATGTTTAAAGCTATTATGCCACTTAAACTATTAAATGTGCGTAAGTATTGGAAATGTCATATTAAGATTGTATTAAGACGCTTTATGATTACATTAAAATACTTCCCGGACAGAAACCGGCAAGAAAAAATTTCCTTCAACGATTATTATGGTCATATGGGCCAATCAGTGTTATATTTAAGACAGGAAATATTGTAGCAGGAAAGGAGAAAGAATCCATGAAAAAGATAGTAACACTGGCTTTCATTCTTACTTTTAGCCTGGTCCTGGCCGCCTGTGGTAAGACCGGGGCAGACAACAAGGACCAGGAGGTACGGGCTGCCAAAACTGAGACTGGTGCAACCACAAAAAAAGCAGCTTCCTCATCCCAGTCTCCCGGCCAGCAGCAGGTCTATGCCGGCACAGAGGGTCTGGACCTGGAAACGGTCTATGAGAACGCGGCCCTCAATATCACCAAAGAAACCGGCCCCTTCAAGTATAGCCTGGACGGGATTCAGGTCGCGAAGGCCTCTGTGTCCGATGAGGAGATTGCAGGGGATATGGAGATCCAGCCGGGCCAGGAATTTGCTACCGTCGCTTTCCATGTGACCATCGAGAATACCAGCGACCAGCCATCCTCCATATATTTTACCGAATCCTCTCCCAGCCTGACCACCAACACAGAGAAGAACATCATGCCGGATATGTGGCTTACGGATACCATCAATGAAGATTATGAACCCCATGAGACCAAGGAAGGAGTCATCGTTTTCGCCATGCTTGATTCCAAGGCCGAAGACATCCATTCCATGACTATGACAGTCAGTGCTCCCTATGATACGATCACCTATGAGGATGCAGGGGAAGAAACTACCGTGGATTATTCCTGGTAACCACCGGTCATCCATACTGCAGAGTGGGAATACAAAGTGGGAATAGGTAAATGGGAGTATCTACCTCTTATCTATAATTTATCAGATTTTGCAAAACAAAAAGAAAGCGCCCCAGTAGGACCTGTCGGACCTGTTCATCCATTTTGAATGAGCAGGGAGGCTACTGTGATGCTTTCTTTATTTTATCTCATAATTATTATCAATTCTTTCTTATTCCGTAAAGAGGGCTGTGGAATAATAACGGTCTCCGCTGTCCGGCAGCAGGGCCACAATGACTTTACCCTTATTTTCCGGCTTCTTAGCCAGCTCTATCGCTCCAAAGAGGGCAGCCCCTGAGGAAATGCCTACGGATATGCCTTCCTTTCTGGCCAGGAGTCTGGCAGTCTCGAAGGCATCCCGGTTTGATGCTTTGAAAATCTGGTCGTAAATATCCGTATTGAGGACATCCGGCACAAAGCCTGCACCGATACCCTGGATCTTGTGGGCTCCTGCCCTGCCCTCAGAAAGCACGGGGGAATCCTCAGGCTCCAGGGCCACGATCTCAATATCCGGTTTCTGGTCTTTGAGATACTCACCGACGCCAGTCAAGGTACCGCCGGTGCCCACACCTGCGATAAAAATATCTACCTGGCCTTCCGTATCCTGCCAGATCTCCGGTCCGGTGGTCGCCCTGTGGATGGCCGGATTGGCCGGATTGGCAAACTGGCCGGGGATAAAACTATCTGGAATCTCCCGGGCCAGGTCCTCAGCCTTGGCGATGGCTCCCTTCATCCCTCTGGCACCTTCCGTAAGCACCAGTTCAGCTCCGTAGGATTTCAGAATATTGCGGCGCTCCACACTCATAGTCTCCGGCATGGTCAGAATAATGCGGTAGCCCTTTACCGCCGCAATGGCCGCCAGGCCAATTCCCGTATTACCGGAAGTAGGCTCAATAATCACGAAGCCTTCCTTCAGCAGTCCTTTTTCCTCCGCATCCTCGATCATGGCCTTGGCAATCCTGTCCTTCACACTACCAGCCGGATTAAAATACTCCAGTTTGGCCAGTACCTTAGCCTCCAGGCCCAGGTCCTTCTCAATATTGACCAGCTCTACCAGAGGTGTGTTGCCAATCAGCCCCAATGTTCCTTTATAAATCTTTGACATAGCAATTACTCCTTTCATACTCTTTAAGATGGGTTCATCATATCAACAAATGATATGTTTGAAAAATCGTTATATTTTATCGTCAGTGATAGTCAAAGGTTATAGCATTACTGCAAGCAAATAAAAGGCAAAAAAGGGTAAAAAAAGACCAGGGAGATCTTTCCATCTCTCTGGTCCCTGTATATTCTGTATTCTCTTTGGGGATATTATCGCTTGGAGAACTGGGGAGCTCTACGGGCCTTCTTGAGACCGTATTTCTTACGCTCTTTCATTCTCGGGTCACGAGTCAGATATCCAGCCTTCTTGAGTACGGGGCGGAACTCTGCGTCTGCCTCAATGAGGGCTCTGGCAATACCATGTCTGATGGCACCGGCCTGGCCTGTGTATCCACCACCATGTACGTTAACTAACACATCAAACTTGTCCTCTGTGGAAGTTAATACTAATGGCTGACGGGCGATAACCTTTAAAGTATCGTAACCGAAGTACTCATCCATATCTTTCTTATTGATCGTCACTTTACCGGTTCCCGGCATAAGGTATACGCGGGCAACACTACTTTTTCTTCTGCCTGTACCGTAATATCTTGTTGTAGCCACTTGCTTTCCCTCCTTAATTAGTACTTAATCTCTAACGCCTTAGGCTGCTGAGCCTCATGCTTGTGCTCAGGTCCGGCATAAACGAAAAGCTTCTTGTACATCTGGCGTCCGAGCGGTCCCTTGGGAAGCATACCTTTTACTGCAAGCTCAATCACCTGCTCAGGCTTCTTGGCAAGCTTCTCCCTGAGGGTAGTCTCCTTCATACCGCCGATGTAATCACTGTGGTGGTAATAGATCTTCTGGTCAAGCTTCTTACCGGTTACTTTAATCTTCTCTGCATTAACAACGATCACATAGTCGCCGCAATCCATATGCGGTGTATAGATCGGCTTGTTCTTTCCTCTTAAAACCTTGGCAATCTCAGATGCCAGGCGTCCTAAGGTCTGTCCTGTGGCATCTACTACATACCAGTCTCTTGTAATTGTAGCTGGGCTAGCCATAAAACTTTTCATGAGTAGTTCTCCTTTTTAAGCAATAGCAATTCAACACTTCAGATGACACGACCTCCTGGCTGTCCGGACCCTCAGCCGCATCTGACCCGCCTGGGAAAATGGCAGGTTTATGATAAAATGTATTCCCGGGGCTTTGGAAATACATTTAATAGCATACCACAATTTAGAATTATATAACAGGAGACCAGTCGTGTCAATATAGAATTTCCTTTAAAAAGAGACCCCTGGCAGGGGCGGTCTCCCCGGCTGCCTGGCGGTTTCTGGCCTCTAAAATCTCCCGGACATGGTCTGGCGGATAGACCCCCAGTCCCACCTTAATCAAGGTCCCTGCTATGATACGGACCATATTATAGAGGAAACCGGTTCCCCGGATCTCTATGACGATATCCTGGCCGGGCCCGGCGGGAAGATCGCTGATGCAGACCGGATCAAAACTGCCCCATACTTTAAGATCTGTCACCGTCCGGACCATGGACTTTACCTGGGTGCCGGATGCGCAGAAACTGGAAAAGTCATGAGTCCCGGTCAGCAGGGCTCCTGCCTGGCCCATGGCAGCCACATTGAGGGGAGCTGTCACATGGTGGGCATACCTGCTTTTGGTAGGGTCAGGAAAACGCCGGTTCTGGATATGGTATTGGTAGGTTTTGACGCTGTCACAATATCTGGGATGGAAATCTCCCGCCACCTCCCGGGAATCCATGATCCGGATATCATCGGGAAGAACGGTGTTGACAGCATAGCACATTCTCTCAGGAGGGATGGTGGAATCTGTATCAAATACAGCCACATTACCCAGGGCATGGACCCCAGCGTCAGTTCTGCTGGCGCCAGTCACCCTGACTTCCTCCTTCAAAAGCTGGCTCAGTTTCTCATTGAGGACCTCTTCTACTGTAAGGTCCCTGGGCTGGATCTGCCAGCCGCAGTATCGGGTGCCGTCATAGGCCACCGTAAGCTTTATCCTTTTCATAGACCAGCAGACCACCTTCCTATGGGACTAAATGCTATGATTATCATTATTATCATGTAAAGCAGGATCAGGCCGTAGGCCAGATAATCCTGCCGGCTGTATTTCAGAGGGTGAAGCCGGGTCCTCTTTTTCCCTGGGGCATAGCCTCTGACCTCTAAAGCCATGGCCAGGTCCGAGGCCCTTCTTATGGCCGAGACAAAAAGTGGCACCAGCAGGGGCATAAGCCTTCTACCCCGGTCAATTATATTGCCCGATTCGAAATCCGCCCCCCTGGATATCTGGGCATCCTTAATACGCTCAAGCTCCTCTGCCAGGATGGGGATAAATTTCAGGGCAATGGCCATCATCATGGCCAGCTCATGGACAGGGACTCTGACATAGGTCAGGAAATGCAGTCCCTTTTCCAGCCCGTCAGTCAGTCTCCAGGGTGTTGTGGTGAAGGTCATAAGAGAGGACCCCAGCACCAGATAGACCAGGCGAAGGGCCAGGTAAACTGCCCTGACCAGTCCCTCATAGGTGAGGGTCAGGAATCCTAATCTCCACAATATCCGGTCTCCCGGCCCGAAAAGATTAGCCAGGAAGGAGAAAACAATGATAAATAGTACCGGCCTTAAGCCCTTGACAATCAGTCTCAGGGGGACCTGGGAGAGTCTGATCAGGGCAAGCAGGCAAAGTCCGGCAAAGATCATGCCCGCCAGGCTGGCCGGCAGGAAAAGACTGATGACAAAAAGCAGGGTTGCCAGGAGTTTGACCCGGGGATCCAGTTTGTGAACCGGAGTATCCGCCTGATAGTACTGGCCAAAAGAGATCTCACCAATCATGGCCGGCCACCCCCTTCCGGACCAGGCTCTCCCCCATTTATACTTTCAGAATTAAAGTTGAAAAGCCGGTCGTAAAAGCGGTCCATCCTGGGCAGGTCCAGACCCGCTTTTTTCAGGACCTCCTTTTGACGGAACACTTGATCCGGGACATCGTCCATAATAATCCGGCCCTCCTCCATGACCAGGATCCGGTCAGCCTGAGCCGCCGCATCCTCCATGTGGTGGGTTACCAGAATGATAGCCATATTCTTTTCCCTGTTCAACCGCCGCAATAATTCAAATATTCTCTTTTTGCCGGCCCAGTCCAGACCGGCCGTTGGCTCATCAAGGATCAGGTATTCCGGCTCCATGGCAATGACTCCTGCCAGGGCAGCCCTTCTTTTCTGTCCTCCCGACAGGGTCAGGGGACTATTTTGCCACAGGGACCGGTCCAGACCCACAGCCTCCAGGGCCTCGGAGGCCCTTTTATCACAAGTCTCACGCTCCAGGCCCATATTGACAGGGCCAAAAGAAACATCTTTAAAAACCGACTCCTCAAAAAGCTGGTTCTCAGGGTACTGGAAGCAGTAGGCCACTTTCTGCCTTAACCGCCGCCGGCAATAACCGTCCTCCCAGATCTGGTCTCCATGGAAATATACCTCTCCCTGGTCAGGCCGGACCAGGCCATTCATCTGCTTGAGCAGGGTCGTTTTCCCCGACCCACTCCTGCCGACGATTGCCAGATACTCACCGGGCCGGACCCTGAGACTGATATCCCGGATAGCCGCCGGACCCTTGTCCGCACCCAGCCTGGGATAAGTGTAGCTAAGATGATCCAGCCACAAGCCGGCAGGATTCCGGTCCTTCCTGGCTGACAATCTTTCCGGATCTTTTTCTACAGGAACCCGGTCCTGACCAACCGGCTGTCTCTTCCGTTCCTTTTCCAGCAGCATTTTTACAGAGAGGGCCTGATCAGATTCTTCAGCCATCCAGGCAAAGAAGGTCTCCTCGGAAATAATATCAGCCGGCAGGCTCACTCCCTGCTCCAGAAGTTTCCTTCTCATCTGCCAGAAGCAAGGCAGCTGCTGGTCGGGTTCATCAAAGCAATCTGTCCTGGCAAATACTTCTTCCGCTTTGCCTTCTGCCCGGATCCTTCCCTGGTCCATCAGATAGATATAATCCGCTTCCTTGACCTCCTCCGGGTCATGGGAGATATATATAATAGTAATTCCCTTAACCCGGTTCAATCTTTTGGCAGCCCTGATCACTTCATCCCTGCCCGCGGGATCAATCATAGCCGTGGGCTCATCGAAGATAATGCAGTCAGGCTCCATGGCCAGAACACCGGCTATGGCTGTCTTCTGCTTCTGTCCCCCGGAAAGCTCACTGATCTTTTTAAAACGCCAGGCCCTAAGACCCATGGTCTCTAAAACTGCTTCAATCCGCCTTTCCATCTCCAGGGGCTGACAAGCCATGTTTTCCGGACCAAAGGCCAGGTCCTCCTCGACAGTAGTGCCGATGATCTGGTTATCAGGATTCTGGAAGACCATGGTCACGGTCGACCTCAGGTCCGCATAGGCTGTCTGGTCTGCCGTAGACCCTCCCTTAATAAGAACAACTCCCTCGGCAGGAAACAGAAGTCCCGAAAGCTGCCTGGCCAGAGTCGACTTGCCAGAGCCATTGGGACCTAGAATGGCAACGAAATCCCCCTTGTCCACAGAGAGAGACAGGCGGTCTAAAGCCAGCCTTTCCTCGGGTTCAGACTTGCTGTCCCGGAAAAGCTTGTACTTATATATTAGATTTTTCACTTCTATAAAATGCTTCATCTCTATCTTCCGTCTCTGTTATCAATCTCTTATAAATCTGTTGGAACCCTGCCTGATTAAGACCTTTCATAGCCAAGCCAGTCAGCTTATCTGTATCACAACAACTATGGCCGGCCAACTGTAACCGGCATGTTGCTAAAAGAACCTCTCTCTCAGAATTCAGCTAAAGAGTATTCTTACATAAAGTATCTACATTAAGGGAAACTGGTAAAAGAAAATAAAGGAAACTGGTAAAAGAAAAGGGAGATTGCGAAACAATCTCCCTGACATTCTCCATGACAAGAATCCCCTTGGGAATCCTTTTTGTCTTTCCTATACTAACTCGATGATTACTTCTAAGGCTGCGTCGCCCTTTCTCTGGCCAACCTTGATGATTCTGGTGTAACCACCGTTACGTCCTGCATACTTGGGACCGTACTCATCAAAAATCTTCTGGGGCAGATCAACCTTCTTGGTGTTAGCCTTCTTACCCTTAGCCTCAGCCGGAACCTCAGTTACAGGATATAAGAACTTTAACATCTGACGTCTTGCATGAAGTCTGGACGGCATATCCTTCTTGATCTCTTTTTCAACGGTATCATAAACTGTTGTCTTCTTGCCGTTAACCACTTCTTTTACTCTCTTGCCGTCTTTATCTTTTCTTGCAACCTTGGCCTGAACCTTAACAGTCTCAAAGTTGTCTCTCTCTTTTACGCCAAGAGCGATAAATCCTTCAGCAATCTTACGGATCTCTTTTGCCTTTGCCTCTGTAGTACGGATCTTTCCGTGGTAGAGAAGCTGTGTAACCTGGTTACGTAAGAGAGCCTTTCTCTGATTTGAAGTTCTTCCTAATTTTCTGTACTTTGCCATGATTATGGACCTCCTTAATTATTTTTCGCCATGCCTACTTTACCTTCAGCCTAGGCGGGTCATATATGTAAACCGGAACCTGCAGTCTCCTGCTCTTGCCGGATATAAAATGGGCCCGGCCCCGGTTTATGCTGAACAGGCTTTTCCTATTCCTCGCTGGAATTGAGGGAAAGGCCTAATTCTTTCAATTTGGATAATACCTCCTCGAGGGACTTACGACCAAGGTTACGCACCTTCATCATATCCTCAGGAGTCTTGTTGGTAAGCTCCTCAACCGTATTAATACCGGCTCTCTTGAGGCAGTTATAGGAGCGGACAGACAGCTCAAGCTCGTCTATATTCATCTCCAAAACCTTATCTACGGGGTCTGGGTTAGGCTCTACCATAACATCCACCTGCTTGGCGTTCTCAGAGAGATCGATGAAAAGATTCAGGTGCTCGCTGAGGACTTTCGCTGCCAGGCTGACAGCCTCATCCGGTGCCAGTGTACCGTTGGTAAACACATCAAGAGTCAGCTTGTCGAAGTCTGTAATCTGGCCGACACGGGTATTCTCCACCTGGAGATTCACCCTCTCTACCGGTGTAAAGATAGAATCAACAGGAATCACGTCAATAGACTGGTCTTCCGTCTTATTCTTGTCGGCTCCCACATAGCCCCGGCCCTTGCTGATGATCAGCTCAGCCTCAAAATGGCTGTCAACGCCGCCGTTGAGGGTTGCGATTATCTGGTCAGGATTAATGATTTCGATATCACTGTCCACCTTGATGTCCTCGCCTCTGATTACACCTTCGCCGCTGTATTCGATGAAGGCTCTCTTTGGCTCATCGGAGGAGCTGTTATTCTTGATGGCCAGTTCCTTGATATTCATGATTATCTCAGTGACATCTTCCTTAACTCCGGGAATGGAGCTGAACTCATGGAGCACACCTTTGATCTTTACCGCGCTGACAGCAGCACCCGGAAGGGAAGAGAGCATGATTCTTCTTAAGGAGTTACCTAAAGTTGTGCCGTAACCTCTCTCCAGGGGTTCCACCACAAAACGACCATATTTATTATCCTCGGATATTTCTGCTATTTCAATTCTTGGCTTCTCGAATTCAAACACGAATGGGACCTCCTTTTGGAATGCAATCGGACCCCCGGCCCGATATAAACAGTTTCCATATTACTGATTAAAGGGATGATCATGACCTATCTCAATGATGAGATGACATAAGCCTCCTGCTCATTCAAAAGGTAAAAACTCTTTTCCATGAAGGAAAAGCCTGAATTCGCAGGAGGCGAATTCGATTGAACATCCATTCAATCGGAAGAATCATATGATTATTTGGAATATAACTCGACGATCAGGGTCTCATTAACCGGAACGTCAATCATTTCCCTGCTAGGAAGTTCCTTTACTGTTCCCTTAAACTCTTCAACATCCGCTTCTAACCATGTAGGAACAAGGATTCCGGATGTAACCTCAGCGATATCTTTATATCTCTGCATGGTCTTCTTGTTCTCCTTCACTTCGATCACGTCGCCAACGCTCACTCTGTAGGAAGGAATGTTCACGCACTTACCGTTAACAAGGATATGCTTGTGGCCGACAACCTGTCTTGCCTCTTTTCTTGTGCGGGCAAATCCCATACGGTAAACGATATTATCTAATCTGGTCTCGAGAAGAACCATCAGGTTAGGACCTGTAAGGCCTTTCATACGCTCAGCCTTGGCATAGTAATTTCTGAAAGGCTTCTCAAGTACGCCGTAGATGAATTTAGCTTTCTGTTTCTCACGCAGCTGAAGACCATACTCGCTGATCTTTCTGCTGGAACGGGTTAATCTTCTGTTAGACTTTTTATTTACTCCCAAGTATACAGGATCCAGGTCTAAGGATCTGCATCTCTTAAGGATTGGAGTTCTATCAATTGCCATTCTTACTTACCTCCTATCAGATCAATCAGACTCTTCTTCTCTTTGGCGGGCGGCATCCGTTGTGCGGTACCGGTGTAACATCCTTGATGCTTGTAACCTCAAGACCACATGCCTGAAGAGCACGGATCGCTGCCTCACGACCTGAACCGGGTCCCTTAACCATAACTTCCACTGTCTTAAGACCGTGAATGAGGGCAGCCTTGGCTGCTGTCTCTGCTGCCATCTGTGCAGCGTATGGTGTAGACTTCTTGGAGCCTCTGAAGCCCATCTCTCCTGCGCTTGCCCAGGAAAGTGCGTTACCTTCAGAGTCAGTTAATGTTACAATTGTATTATTAAAAGATGCCTGGATGTGTGCCTGTCCGTTCTGGACATTCTTCTTCACACGCTTCTTTGTCACCTTTCTTGCTGTTCTCTTTGCCATTGATCAAAACCCTCCTGTAGGATCAATCTGTCTTGCCGACAATACTCTGTGGATCCTCTCAGCCGGCTGCCGCTGCAGACCGGGGCCGGATCCCACTGTCTATCAATATGCTATGAATTATTTCTTCTTATTAGCAACAGTCTTTCTCGGACCCTTACGTGTTCTGGCATTAGTCTTAGTCTTCTGACCACGAACCGGAAGTCCTTTTCTATGACGGATACCTCTGTAGCAGCCGATCTCCTGCAGACGCTTGATGTTCATAGCGGTCTCACGACGGAGATCACCCTCTACCATATAGTCTGTATTGATCACTTCACTGATGCGGCGAACTTCATCGTCGGTCAGGTCGCGCACGCGAGTGTCAGGATTAACGTTTGCCGCTGCGAGGATCTTGTCCGCACTTGTTCTGCCAATACCGTAGATATAAGTCAGACCGATCTCTACACGCTTCTCTCTAGGTAAATCAACACCTGAAATACGAGCCATTGTGCACCTCCACTAAATGTGATCCGGTAATCGCCGCTGCCGCGTACGGTGAAATGTCCAGCGGATCTCGTCCGGATTGCTCTTTTTACATAATAATATACAGGTCACTTTTGTGACACCGGGGCCAGTTTCCGTTCATAATTCCCATGAACCTGCTTATCTTTTCTGACTGGCTCCCTGAGGTCTATACCGGCCAGGGCCGGTTTTACGAATAATTCCGACGGACATTACACCCGTCGCAGCCGCTTATTCTCTCTGGGGCAATCCGCTCACAACCTCAATGTCGGAAGGCCCTGCTGCCATGACGGTGGCAGCCATGATGACATCCGCATACACTAAATGTCTGCTTAAGTTAGGTTCTGGTCTCGAACCGACAGGATATCATACCAACTACACAACAAAAACCAGGCATATATCGCTTCCCCGACTGTGTCGGTTCCGTTCCTTATCCCTGTCTCTGCTTATGTTTTGGATTTTCGCAAATGATTCTGATTGAGCCCTTACGCTTAATGATCTTACACTTCTCGCAAATGGGCTTTACCGATGCTCTAACCTTCACGATAATCTCTCCTTTCCAAAACGCTAGGAACTATTATAGCATTATAATATATTAAAAGCAAGCGTGAAAATACCGAAAATAGACAGAATACACCCTGTCAGTCTCGTAAATAATCACAAAGCTGTGCCTGCTGACGGTCTATTTGTCACGCCAGATAATTCTGCCCTTTGTCAGATCATAAGGAGAGAGCTCGATTGTTACCTTATCTCCCGGGAGAATCTTGATAAAATTCATGCGCAGCTTTCCGCTGATATGACCCAGAACCTGGTGTCCATTCTCCAGCTCCACCTTGAACATGGCGTTAGGAAGCTTCTCCACTACTCTTCCTTCAACTTCAATTACATCTGATTTAGACATATTAATTATTCCTCCTGCTTTTTAATCTTCGCGCTTTTCACGGGCTCTGATCTCTTTCCTTATCAGCTTGTCCGCCTCCCCTGATTCCATCAGGGACGTGAAAATATTCGCTGTCTTCTCAGAGCGTATCAACTGTATGTGCTTGATATTCTTATACTTTGGGCGGCCTAAGGGCCTGCTAATTCCATCGCACAGAGCTACCCTGTCCTTGTCCTGCCCCACGATCATGTATACCTTTCCCCGATCGTGGCCGCAGAGAGCCTTCGCAAAATAGCCTAATTTATATTCTATCATAAATTCTCCCTGATACAAGAAATTTTTTTATTAAATAAATACCGGTCCCATTTTTACAAAAAGAATACGCGGAGAAGCTGTGGACAGGTCGGCAGGAAAGCTGGTCCGCTTTCCTCTCCGGCCTGTCTGCAGCCTCTCCACGCTGCTTTTTCCTTCACATTACTATTCCTGCCGGCCTTGTGCCGGCCGGTCCCGAAAGTTTTGTCCCCACCGGCCGTCCGCCGGTCTTTGCAATCACAGCAAATACCTTTTTCCCATCCCTGGGAATCCGGTCCAGGGCTCTTATTTCTCCAGTACACCTACGATTGTATTAAATACTACATTAATATCCTGGGTACCATCCACTGTAAGCAGGGCATCCTTCTTAGCATAATAGTCAATCAGGGGCTGGGTCTGCTCATGGTAAACTTCCAGTCTCTTCTTTACGGTCTCAGCCTTGTCATCCTCACGGAGGATCAGCTTCTCGCCGCAGACATCACATACATCCGGCTTCTTGGTCGGGTTGTACTTGATATGGTAAGTAGCGCCACAGCCGACACAGGCTCTTCTGCCGGACATTCTTTCAATGATGGCCTCATCGGGAACATCCACGTTCACTGCGTAATCGATCTTCTCATTCTGATTGTTAAGGGCATAATCAAGAGCTTCTGCCTGCGGAATGGTCCTTGGAAAGCCATCCAGGATAAAGCCCTTGAAGCAGTCCTGCTGCTTAATGCGGTCCACTACCAGGTCTACTACCAGCTCATCAGGAACCAGCTGGCCGGCATCCATGTAACCCTTGGCCTTCTTACCCAGCTCAGTATTATTCTTAATATTGGCACGGAAGATATCTCCTGTGGAAATATGAGGAATATCATACTTTTCAGAAAGCATCTTAGCCTGTGTACCCTTACCTGCTCCGGGAGCACCCAACATAATAATCTTCATTCTTATCTACCTCCTGCTTTTTGTCTTTGACTGCCGGTCCCGTCCGGTCCCGGCCACATAGGACAGACTAGTCGTGCCTGTCACGTCGACTACCCTTATTTTACATTTTTTCATTCTGAATGACAAGTATTTATCACCGATTCCTGAATTTAGGCCCGGTATTCAGTCCCTGACCCGGGTGGGCTTATGACAAGCTGTATGGCTTACGGCCTGAGTGGGCTCACGGCAGGATGCCTGGCTCACAGCCCGGGTGAATTCATAAGAGAACCATATAGCCCATAGCCTGAGCAGGCTCATGACAGGCCTATGCTTGTATACCACAAAAGGGGCGGATAGCTATCCGCCCCTTTGACAGTATCAATTCTGGTCGACGGCCCTGGCCGTCTGCCGGCTGTCACTATACAGCTGCAATCTCCTTAGAAGCAACGATATCAACGCCTGTGCCTGCTACGTCAGCAACAATCACATCACCGATGTGAATAGGAGCCTTAACAACAACTGGCTTAATCTCATCGAGAACATCAAAAATCTTGCCCTTCGGTACATCGTCTTTTGTCTTAACAGAAAGAACGGGAAGAACACCGCCCTCAACCTTAACGATGGATGTAACCACTCTTGTAGGATTGGTCACTTCCTTCCTGGCATACTGGTCGCCACGGGGACAGGTATTGCCGGTAACATCTTTTACTTCACCATTCTCCAGTGTAACTGTAATCTGGCAGCCCAGAGGGCATCTGATACAGGTTAAATTTCTCTTTTCCATATATTTTACATCTCCATTCTACCAATAATCTGTTTGTGATATCAGACGCTTGCGCATCTCAAGGAACATCTCTGACATGACCGGCCGGGACTTATACCCTCCCGGATCATCTATCTCTGATAATTATTCAGCCTCGATCTTAACGGTGATGGTCTCAAGACCTTCAAATGCTTCAAGATCTTTCTTCTTCAGGATGATCTGCTCCATCTCGCCCGGTGCCATAACAGGTCTCTTACGATGCTGCTTTCTCTCATCATTGAAATAAACACCGATGTAGCTGTTCTTAAATACGGCACCAACACGGAAGCGGACTGTCAGCTTATCTTCCATGTTATCTAAATGGATTGTGGTAGGAACTGTGTAGCGGGCGCCGTCAACTGCCTTGATCTCAATAACCTTACCAGCCTTGCCGGCCTCTGCGCCATAACGGTCTTTAACATACTTAGCTGCGTTCTTGCCGGCAGCAGTTGCTTCCTCGGAAACGTAGTCAACCAGGTCATGTACGTGAAGAACGTTACCACAGGCAAAGATACCTTCTACGTTGGTCTCCAGACTCTCATCTACCAGCGGTCCGTTGGTGATACGGCTCATCTCAACCTCTGCCTGCTTGGAAAGCTCGTTCTCAGGGATAAGACCTACGGAGAGAAGCAGGGTATCACAGTCGTAATGCTCTTCTGTTCCGGGGATCGGCTTACGGTCGGGACCAACCTCAGCGATTGTAACGCCGGTCAGACGGTCCTTACCTTCGATATCAATAACAGTGTGGCTTAACTTCAGCGGGATATCGAAATCGTCAAGACACTGAACGATATTTCTCTTCAGACCACCTGAATAAGGCATAACCTCGGCTACAACCTGAACGTCGGCACCCTCGAAGGTCATACGTCTTGCCATGATCAGTCCGATATCTCCGGAACCTAAGATGACACACTTCTTACCGGGCATATAGCCTTCCATGTTAACCAGTCTCTGGGCTGTACCTGCGGAGTAGATACCTGCCGGACGGTATCCGGGGATATTCAGGGCTCCACGCGGTCTCTCACGGCATCCCATTGCCAGGACAACTGCCTTGGCCTGGTACTGTACCATTCCTTCATTCCGGTTCATCGTTGTGACAACTTTATCTTTGGAGATATCAACAACGATAGTATTTAACTTGTATTCTACGTTAAGCTCTGCAGCCTGATCGATGAAACGCTGTGCGTACTCAGGACCTGTGAGCTCTTCCTTGAATGTATGAAGACCGAAACCATTGTGGATACACTGATTCAGGATTCCACCAAGACGGTCATCTCTCTCGATCATTAAAATATTGTCAACGCCCTCTTTCTTGGCAGCGATAGCAGCTGCAAGACCTGCAGGGCCTCCACCTACGATAATTACATCATAAGATCTCATATAGCACTTCCTCACTTTCCACGGATCTGATAAGTCTCTTATTCACGCCTGTAAAACGTCTCTTATAAGTCTTCCTTAATCTTGCCAACGAGCAGCTCTGAACCTTTTACATTCTTCCTTACTTCCGTCATCGGGATTCCAAGCTCTCTGGAAAGAATCTCCATGGTCTTCGGTGTACAGAAGCCTGCCTGACAACGTCCCATACCTGCACGGGTACGACGTTTCACTGCGTCCATGGATCTTGCGCCAACCGGACGGTTGATGGCATCCACGATCTCACCCTCCGTAACCATCTCGCAACGGCAGATGATATTTCCATACTGAGGATTCTTCTTAATCAGCTCATTCCTCTCTTCAAGGCTGAGCTGATCCATCTTGATAAAGCCTTTTCTCTTAGCGATGAAATTGTCTTTCTTCGGGAACTGATACTTATCCTGAACCAGGCCTTCAATTCTCTCGGCGATGGCAGGAGCACTGGTAAGACCGGGGGACTCAATACCTGCAGCATCAAAGAATCCGGGAGCATCTGCTACTTCCTCAATGATAAACTCATGATTTGCTTCATGAGCACGGAGGCCTGCAAAAGATGTAATGACTTTACCCATGGGAAGCACATCCTTGGTGAGGTAGCTGTGCTGTGCCTTGTATACGAGATCATCAATGATCTCCTGGGTTGTGTTGGTAGCCTCCTTATCATCGATATCCGTTGCGGACGGTCCTACAAACAGATTACCGTGGATGGTGGGGGCAGTCAGAATACCCTTGCCCATCTTGCCGGGCAGCGGGAATACTGTCGCATTGAAATAATCGCCAAGTTCGTGATCCATAAGAAGATACTCACCGCGGCGGGCGATGATCTTCATCTTCTTCTCACTGACAAAATTGTGCATCTTGTCTGCGTAAACACCGGCAGCGTTGACAACAATCTTTGTCTCAAAATTGCCTTTGTCTGTCTCAATGACATAGTGGTCGTCTTTCTTTACGATGTTGGTTACTTCTGTCTCCAACTTGAACTCGCATCCGTTGACAGCTGCATTCTCTGCGAATGCCACACACATGTTGAAGGGATCCACCAGTCCGCCTGTGGGAACATAGAGTGCTGCCACTGCGTTCGGTGTCAGGTTCTTCTCCATGGAAAGAAGTTCTTCCTTCTCTACGATGCGGACACCGGGTACGCCATTGTCAATACCCTGCTGAAGAAGGACATCCAGTTTGCCTCTCTCCTCAGGAACTGTGCAGACGATCAGGGATCCGTTATTCTTAACAGGGAAATCCAGCTCTTCTGCAAGCTCATAGATTAACTCGTTACCGCGCACGTTCATCTTAGCCATCATAGTTCCAGGCTTACAATCGTAACCACCGTGAACGATGGCACTGTTTGCCTTAGAAGTTCCTGAACAAACGTCATCGTACTTGTCAATTACACACATGTTTACCTGATACTTAGACAGTGCTCTAGCGGTACACGCACCAGTTACACCAGCGCCAATTACAATAATGTCATACATACCTTTTCATACCTCCATCAATATAGTCACACATAACTGTACTGTTATTTTAACTCTTTTTATCAATAATGTAAATTGTGCATTTTCCATTATCTGTTTAACATAATCTGCTTAAGATAGTCTTCCACACTCTCTTTACGGTAATGGTCGGGAACCAGCTCATAAACCTTATCGGCAAATTCCTTCCTGCCGTCAGCCTCCCAGACCATAGATGCTATGGAAAAAAGCTCTTCATCGATATAAAAACCTATCTTTTCAGAATAAAAATAGTCTGTCCTCTCCAGATAATCTTCAAGGAGTTCCTTAAGGGCCGGGATATCTTTGGTCTCGGCTGCCTTCCTGATCTCATCCATACGGTCACGGATCATCATCCAGACATCGATCCGGTCAACAGAGCTTCTGACTTCAATGAAATCATGTTTGGCTCTCTTCTCAAGGGGCTGGTGAATCTCCCTGCTCCACTGGGTATAATCCCTCCTGTCCAGGGCAATCTCATGGAGGACCTGACTGTCTTCTCCCAGAAAGTCCAGGTAGTCCTCGTAGGGGCAGGAGAGATCACAGATCATCCTCAGCCTGAGGGTATCTGAGAAATACATCTCCGTGGACCTGGTCCTCCAGCTGGCTCCGTACATTTTCTTCATGTAGCCTTCATAATCACCGGCTATATGATAAGTATGGCCTTCAAATTCCACTGTGCCAGGCTTTTTAAAAAGGCTTGGGGAGAAAGCGAATCTGTGGCCGGGCCTGGTCACGTAAATCTGCTCCTTGCCTCCTTTTTTTGCAAGCTCTATATTCTTGCGAAGTACCCAGCGGGCAGTTTTTTTCTTACCCGTGAACAAGCAGCGGAGCCAGCCCTTGCGGAGACCTCCCGCATACTGGGTAAGTTCCTTTATATCGGGTTCGTCGTACTCTTTGATTGCCGCCTCAACGCCGTTTTTGCGGACAAATTCATACATTTTCTTGAGATCGGAGGCCGAGTATTTGGGCTTTCTTCCCGTACTATTCAGATACTGGATATAGCGCTCGGCACTGATATTGGCATCATCTGCCCTGGCCGGCCGGGTCACATAGATGGTGACGGCCACACCGGGCTTACTGAAATAATCACCGACAGTGCCATCGATCAACAGGCTCTTCTTATCCACAAAACGGAAGATCATCTGCCTCAGGTCTTCATTATCTTCCCAGGATTCCATGGCCCTGCTATCAGACATATGCTTCTCCACATACTGCCGTAGCTTCACCACGTCCAGCAGGGGCATGAGAATCTCAAAATTATATTCGCTGCCCTGGAAATGGCCGAAACTTGTGGCCATTCCTGCTGTCTTCCCAAATAATATATAGTGGAGTCCCTTCTTCTGGCAGATGGAGTGAATGTCATCCATCAGTTCAAGAAGTCTGAGTTGAACCTCTGTAGGTTCTCTCTTCTCATCATTTCCCGGTCTGTCACATGTCTGATCCATCATGATCCACCTCCAGTCTTCCACTTGCCCTAATCTCATGCTGCAGCATGCCGTTGAGTGAGCTGTCCATTATTCTCTGGTAATAAGCCAGGGCCTTGTCCTTTTCTCCCAGCTTCCAATAAAGGTCAGCGATAATCTTGAGACATAAGTCTTCATTCTTACCGGTGAAGTCCCCTCCTGTAAGCGGATCCTTCCCCTGCCCGTCTGTCCCATGGCCCATGCCCTGCCAGTACAGGTCCAGAGCCTGGCTGAGGAGCCGGCCGCATTCCTCCTGATCTTCTGCTTTTTTTCCTAAAAGAGCCAGCCTGTATATATGCAGGTCCCTGCTGTGGGGATAACTTGCAAGGCCCGCTTCTGCCAGGTCCAGGGCCTGCTCCAGATTGCCGTAGACCATCTGGGCCTTTACTTTGCGGACAGCCTGTACCAGCTGCCAGATCTCCTGCATTCCGGGAGACAGGTCCATATTATTCTCTCTCCAGAGACGGACGATCTTATTGATACCGTTCATATCTCCCCGGTTGTAGGCCAGGTTAAAGAGGGCGGCATACTCCAGGTCCTCACCCAGGTCCATGGCTGTCTTCCAGGACCTTACGGTAGGATCCATGGCAATCTTATAATAGTCGTCGAAAAGGTCATCGAGGACCTGAAGCTTGACCGGGTCTGCCGGATCAAGGCAGGCCTTTACGTCAATCTTGTCCCTGGCGATCTTCTTCTTGATTTTCATCAACTCATATTTACCATAATAGGTAAAAAACTTCTTGTTCCAGTTGGTGTACATATAGCCGCTGTCCACATCAGCTCTCTTGTAGGCCAGCCTGGTCTCCAGCAGCTTGTCCTTGTCGATAAACCTCATATAATCGCCTACATAGACATCAGCGCCCAGACCTGAATTAGACATCTTACTATGGCCCTTTTTATGATCAGGAATAATATCCCAGGTATCCCCGTAGTATTCACACAGCAGTTCCACATAACCGCCGGCAATGGGGAATTTCCGACCTTCAAAATCAGCCATGTAAACCGTGTCATAGCTCTTTTTCGGCACCAGGGAAGTAGGCCCGTACATTCTGGCTGAACTGCAGATATAGGTGTCGCAGTCATCGTAATGCTTGTGGAAAATGTTGGCCTCGATCTCTTTCAGAGTCTGCTCTCTGCCCACTTCCTTTTCCCTGGCCAGGAAACTTTGGTAGATCTTGTAAATACTCTCCGTCTTCAGACGGAAATGACGGTAGCTGGCATTGGAATACTCATCATAGGCAAAATAGTAGTCAATGGCCTGTTGTTTTTTTACCGGGTCTCCCGGCAGCTCCAGCAGGTAAAAGACATCGATACACTGGCCGCAGATGGGCTTCCAGAATTCTGACCGCTCCCCGACTCTGGCTGTGGTCACATCATTGTACCTGCCAAAAACCGTAGGAAACTCCCGATCCAGGCGCACGTCATTATAGACCCGGCTGGCTGGATCCAGCTCTCTCTTACAGGCCTCCACCCACTTGTAATAATTCTCTTCTGTCAGAGTGATGTCCGCATCGTCATCCCAGGGTATAAAACCATCGTGGCGGATAGCCCCCAGCATGGTTCCAAAATCAACAAAATACTCGATATCATTTCTGACACATATGTCATCGATCTCTCCCAGCAAATTCAGGAGATGCTCCTGTGTTGGTGTCATAATTTCAATTCCTTTCCATAAACAGTCACTGTGAAAACAGCAAAGAAAGACTGGTAGGCAGCTCTTTTGTAGCTGCTTCCTACCAGCCATTATGTTTTTAAGGGCACCGGGTCCAGGTCCGGATATTCTGTCCTGTCCAAAATCCGCTTACCAGGTCACGGCTGCTGTAATGACATACTTTCTTTTGTAGTATAACACATATTGTGACTGATGGTATATCACATATTAATGTTTTAAGGATCAGTCTTTTCAGTATGGTTTGCCGGGTCTGTGAACTCTGCCGGAATTTATCCGGTATCAGGACCGGAGGTTTTGGCCCGTAAGGGAAAATGAGGTGAGATCCTGATATGGAACAAAAAACCGGTCCCCTGCCGTCAGCATGACCAGCTGACCCAGAAAGACCGGTATTAATTATGCCTGTATTCTATTCAGTTAAAAAACCGGAATAATGCCTTACCAGCATCTGCGATTCAATCTGTTTGAGTGTCTCAAGGATAACTCCGGCAACAATGATGATGGATGTTCCACCAAAGGATACGTTTGCTCCGAACACACCATTGAAGAAGATCGGGATCACTGCGATGATACAGAGACCGACTGCTCCAATGAAGATAATGTAGCCAAGGATTGAACTCAGATAATCCGTTGTAGGCTTGCCGGGACGGATGCCCGGGATAAAGCCGCCCTGCTTTTTCATATTGTTTGCGATCTCTATAGGATTAAACGTAATCGAAGTATAGAAGTAAGCAAACATTACAACAAGTACAAGGTATACAACTAATCCGATAGAATAAGACCAGTTGTCCGGATTACACCAGTTCGACTGATTGATGGCATTAAAGAAAAATCCTGCCGCACCACCGGGATTCGCTCCGATCAGATTCTTAATTACCAGCGGAAACTGGAGTAAGGATGATGCAAAGATAACCGGGATAACGCTTGCAGTATTTACTTTAATGGGCAAAGTAGAGGCCTGGGCCCCACCAAACTGCTGTCTGCCCTGGATCTTTCTGGAATACTGTACCGGAACCCTGCGCTCTGCGTCATTGAGCAGGATAGTAAGCAGGATGGTTCCGATGATTACAAAAAGAATGATGGCTGTTGCAATTACGATTGTTCCAATCTGCTGGCCGAAAATAAATTTCTGGGCAAGATTATAAAGGTCACCGGGCATACGGGATACGATGTTGACAAGAAGGATGATGGAAATACCATTTCCGATGCCCTTGTCTGTGATCTGTTCTCCCAGCCACATAACAAATATAGCTCCTGCTGTCAGACAGACGATCATCTCTATTACTGTCAGGGCATTATAATTAGTGATCAGACCCTGACGGCCGAATCCGATAGCCAGACCGGCACTCTCAAGAAGGGATAAGCCAAGGGTAAGAAGCCTGGTGAGCTTCTCTACCTTTTTACGTCCATCCTCACCATCCCTGTACATCTCCTCCAGAGCGGGAATCGCTATGGTAAGGAGCTGGATGATAATGGATGAAGTAATATATGGGGTTACATTGAGAGCGAAGAGTGACATGGATTCAAAGGATCCGCCTGTAAATGAATTAAGCAGATTAAATGAATCTCCCAGCAAGCTGTCTAAATACTTACTGATCTGGGCACTGTCAATTCCCGGAATCGGGAGCTGACAGCCCAGTCGCGTAATCACAATAATAAATAAGGTAAAGCGCAGTCTGTTTCTAATATCCTTAACTTTCAGAGCATTTCTGAGAGTTTCGAACATTAAATCACCTCAGCTTTTCCGCCGGCAGCTTCAATTTTGGCAGCTGCGCTCTTGGAAAACTTATTAACCTGCACTGTAAGTGCCTTGCTGATTTCTCCATTACCAAGAATCTTAACGCCGTCAAAGCTGTTCTTAACCAGCCCTTTTTCTCTTAATGCGTCTACAGTAACTACAGAATCTGCCTCAAATACTTCGAGACGGGATACGTCTACATTAACGATCTTCTTAGCGTTAATGCACTTGAAGCCCCTCTTGGGAAGTCTTCTGTATAAAGGCATCTGGCCTCCTTCGAAGCCGATTCTTGTTCCACCGCCTGAACGGGATTTCTGGCCCTTCTGTCCTCTGCCTGCAGTCTTTCCGTTGCCTGAACCATGTCCACGGCCTACACGGAAAGCGTCGCTGTGCTTAGAACCTGCAGCAGGATGTAAATTTGATAAATCCATTGTGTACCTCCTTATCTGCAATTAGATCTCTTCAACTTTTACGAGATGTCTTACATGCCAGATCATTCCACGAATTGCATCGTTATCAGGCATTTCTACTGTCTTGTTAACCTTGCGAAGTCCCAATGCTTCAACAGTTGCTCTCTGCTTGGGAACAGCACCGATCGGGGACTTAACTAATGTGATTTTTAATTTATCTGCCATTTTTCTGTCCTCCTCTACAGTTCATCCACGGATTTGCCACGGAGTCTTGCTACTTGCTCAGGAGTCTTAATATTCTTAAGTCCCTCGATCGTAGCAAGAACCACGTTCTGCTTATTATTGGAGCCTAAAGCCTTGGAACGGATATTCTTATATCCGGCAAGCTCGAGTACGGCACGGGAAGGACCTCCGGCGATGATACCGGTACCTTCCTTGGATGCTTTCAGAAGAACCTCGGCACTTCCGAACTTTCCAATAAAGTCATGAGGAATGGATCCGGACTCATTGATCGGAACCTTGACCAGCTTTTTCATAGCGTCTTCTTTACCCTTACGGATTGCTTCCGGAATTTCGATCGCTTTTCCTAAGCCGGCACCTACATGACCGTTCTTATCACCAACGACTACCAGTGCAGCAAAGCGCATGTTACGTCCACCTTTAACAACCTTGGTTACACGCTTGATCGCCACAACATTCTCTTCTAATTCTAACTGACTGGCATCAATTAATTCACGCCTCATGTTTTATCCTCCTTGCTTAGAAATTCAGACCAGCTTCACGGGCTGCATCTGCCAGAGCCTTAATCTTGCCCTGATAAATGTATCCGCCTCTGTCAAAGACTACTGATGTAATACCTGCCTCAACGGCTCTCTTACCGATAACTGTTCCAAGATATGCTGCTGCAGCAACATCATTGGTCTTCTCAAGCTCTGCCTTAACCTCTTTCTGCACGGTGGAAGCTGATACAAGAGTCTTGCCTTCGGTATCATCAATAATCTGGGCGTACATATGATTGTTACTTCTGAAAACTGCTAAACGGGGAGTAGAAGCTGTGCCGCTGATCCGATTGCGGATTCTTCTGTGTTTTTTAGCACGAAGTTCACTTCTTGATCTCTTACTAATCATTCTTACGACCTCCTAATTATTACTTACCTGTCTTGCCGACTTTACGTCTGATCACTTCATCAGCATACTTGATACCCTTGCCCTTGTATGGCTCAGGTCTTCTCTTGTCTCTGATCTCAGCTGCGTACTGGCCGACTTTCTGCTTGCTAATACCCTTGATCGTAATCTTGTTCTGTCCTTCCAATACAGTCTCAAGACC
>DLBH01000069.1 GCA_002494165.1 Lachnospiraceae bacterium UBA7026
ACTACCTTTCGACCCTTACATCATCTTTATAAAATAAAAATCATCAGAAAATAATCCATCATCAGAAAAACTCATTTATGGTAGGACTGCCTGTTAAGGATCCGGTAGGCCCGGTAAATCTGTTCAAACAGGATCATCCCTGTCATGGCCGGCGGCAGATCAAAATCCGAAATATGCAAGACTTCAGTTTCCCTTCCGTAAGCAGCCAGATCCAGATCCACATGCTGGCAGGAAGACCAGTCCGCTATGAAGAAATGCAGAGTCTTAACCGCCTGGTTTTCCAGGCTTCGGATCCTTTCCGCCAGTCCCTCCGAAGTCAGCTCACTCCTACCCGGAACCAGGACAAAGGCCAGGTCCCTGTCGCCAACAGATTGGGCCAGCTTGTCCCAGGCCTTATCCTTTTTTAGATATTTGACAGAAATATTACAATAACTGCCCAGCCTCTTCTTATATTCATCGATAGCATGACGGTAAAACTTTTCTTCTTTTTCTTTCTGGAAAATATATACCTGGTATTTCACAGTTGCTACCTGTCCTCTTTCTTTTTTTCTTGTCCGGATATAATCCCGACCTGCCGGCCGGCCGCCAGCCGGCCCTGGTAATAGCGGAAATAGATCAGGTTCAGGATAATACCAAAGACCGTCGCTGAAGGTGCCGCCAGACCAATCATGGTCAGACTGGCCCCGGGCTGGATACTCATAAACCAGGACATGGGCAGGCGGACCAGGAAGGTCTGAACCAGGCCCTGGATCATGACGAAGAGGGTCTGCTCATGACCGTTAAAATAGCCGATAAAACTGAACATGATACAGGTTACAACCGCCTCGGGGGCAAAACCTTTAAGATACTCTGCCGCCCTGGCTATCACCGTCGGGTCGCTGGTGAAGACGGAGGCCATAAGGTCACCTCTGAAGAAAGCAAAGAGGCATACAAAAACGCCAATGGAAGCCCCGAAGGTCATACCTGTAACCATGGCCCTGACTGCCCTGTCTTCCTTGCCTGCCCCCACGTTCTGGGAAACAAAGGCGGACATGGACTGCATCAGGGAACCGGGAATAAGCAGGATAAAACTAACGATCTTATTGGCTACGCCATAACCCGACGAGGCGTCCAGGCCCAGCCGGTTGATGAAGGCACAGAGGGCCAGGAAGGATAACTGGGTCATCACCTCCTGAAAAGCGATGGGCGACCCCACCTTGACGAAATTCCTGATCTCCAGATTAAAGCAGATATCTGCTCTGGACATGGGAAAAGGCAGCCCTCTCCTCCGGATAATCAGGAGAGAAAGGACAACACTCACTGCCTGGGCCATCACAGTGGCCAGAGCTGCTCCTGCCACATTCATGTGGAGGACTGCCACAAAAAACAGGTCTCCGATAATGTTGACCACACAGGCTATGGCCACAAATAGCAGGGGCATATTGGAATCCCCCATCCCCCGGAAAATGCTGCTGATCAGATTATAGGCCACAATAAAGAGAATACCGCCGCCGCAGATCCTGATATATAGGACGGTCAGGTCAAGAGCCTGGTCAGGGGCCTGCATCAGCCTGGCCAGGGGCTCTGCCAGAGTCAGGAGAAATACTGCCAGAACCAGGGAGAGGAGGGAGAAAAAAACGATGGCTCCTCCGATAACCTTGCCGATCTTTTCCAGCCGCCGCTCACCCATGTAACGGCCGATCAGGACTGTGACACCCATGGAAAGACCTGCCACCGTAAAGACCACCAGGTTGATGACGTTGCTGCCTGTGGACACGCCGGAGATACCGGATGTGGTACCAAACCGGCCTACCACCAGGACATCCACGGCCCCATACATGGCCTGAAGGATCAGGGCCCCCAGGATAGGGATCATAAAACGGATCATCTTGGTCACAATATTACCCTGGGTAAAATCATTTTTATTATCAATTCTATCCGTCATAAAAGCCTCTGCTCTTTCTTATCTAAAAACACCTATTATAAAAGTTATGGCTGCCGCATAAGCGGCAGCCATATAAACCGAACCAGAAGGGACTCGAACCCCCGACACCCAGCTCCGGAAACTGGTGCTCTATCCAGCTGAGCTACTGGTCCAAGGAACTGTCTTCACAAACCGAAGTCCGTCAAAAAAGTTTCCGTGACATATTATATAAGAAAGTATGGCATTTTGCAAGTAGAAACTTTAGCCCCTGCCACATTCAAGGGAAGGAATGCCACAAAAACCAAGGTACAATGCTCTATCCCTGGTCTTTATTATTTACCTGTCTGTCCAGTTTTCTTTGTACCATCTGTTCTTCCTGATCTCTTCCGATATAAATCACAGCCATGATCTTAACAGCTTTTTCCTCTTCAAAAATAACAAAGTAGATATAATAATTCTTTACCCGAATCTTTCGGACCCCGGCATTTTTCCATGGTTGTTCATCAATCGTTTTGATACGATGAGGTTGGTAAGCCAATGAATTGATCTTTTCTTCAAATTGATTCTGAAGATCTAAAGCAGCCTGCGGAGCTGCCAAATCTCTTGCAATATATAAGACAATGCTACGGATGTCTTCCTGCGCTTCCGGCAGAATGATCAAACGATAATTATCAGACATATGTACCTAATATCTCTTCTTTTAAGGAGGAGAAGAATTCTTCCGCAGGGATTCCTTCCCCTGATTCAGCCTGAACAAGCGCACGTGACAGTTTTGCATCAACTTCTTCCTTTGTCATCTCATTGAAAGACTTTGGGGCTCTGTCAGGTATGGAAGGCCTGAATGGCAGACCATTCCAAAGGATGATCTGTCGATAAAACATGTTAATCCCACTTGAGGCAGATATACCAAGTCTTGACAGAATACTTTCTGCTTTCTCTTTGATTTCCGGTTCTACCCTCGCTGTAACATTGGAACTCTTTATTGCCATTGATATTCACCATCCTCTCTGAAAACATTCTATCATAATGTATGTCGGACCGCAATACATTTGTAAAGTTTTGAACAGTAAAAAAAGCTCTGTTCCGCCAGACTTTTCTGACTCAGTCCTGCCATGCTTTTTTCAAGCCTGGTCTCTGACCCATTCTGCCAGCTGCTGGCACAGAATCAGCCTCATCATCTGGTGGGGAAAAGTCAGACCGGAAAAACTAAGCTTCTTGTCCGCTTTTTTCAGGACAGCCGGAGACAGCCCCAGGGAGCCGCCGATCACCAGGTCCAGCTTGCCCCCTTTCTGTCCGGCCAGCCGGGGGATAATCCTTTTCCATTCCTCTGTCCCATGGTGGTCACCGTCAATACAAAGAGCGATCACATAAGCCCCATCCCGGACCTGCCTCAGGATTTTTTCTCCTTCCCTGGCCCGGATCCGGTCCTCCTCGGCAGCCGAAGCCGTGTCAGGTGTGGGCTCATCCGTGCACTCCACGATCTCAAAGGAAGCATATCTGCGGATTATCTTACTATAAAAATCAAGCCCTTCCCGAAAGAAGGGCTCTTTGATTCTGCCTACACAGATCAGACGGATATCATAAGAATCAGTCACGCCGGTTTCCTCCAAAGAGAAGAATCAGCCGGAGCAGCTGCAGGATGGTTGCCGCGGCACTGGCCACATAGGTCAGAGCAGCTGCCTTCAATACGTCTTTGGCACCCTTTAACTCATCCCCGTAAAGCATATTGGTTCCTTCCAGAATCTTCAGTGCCCTGTTGGAAGCATCAAACTCCACGGGCAGGGTCACCAGCTGGAAAACTACCGTCAGGGAAAAAAGCAGGATTCCTATGGTTATCAGGGTCTGGTTAAAGCTGAGCAGAACTCCGAGAATGATCACCGGCCAGGCTGCTACAGACCCGATATTTACTGCAGGGACAATAGCCCCTCTTACCTTAAGAGGTACATAGTTCTGCGCATCCTGGATGGCATGTCCACATTCATGGGCAGCCACACCGATGGCGGCCACCGAGGTGGACTGGTAAGTCGAGTCAGACAGGTTCAGGGTCTTGTCCTGGGGATTATAATTATCCGTCAGACTGCCTGAAATGTGCTGAATCCTGATATTACCAAGGCCGGCACCCCGAAGAATCTGCTCGGCAGCCTGGGCCGCCGTAATCCCAGCATGGTTTCTCACTTTACTGTATCTTGCGTAAGTACTCTTCACATGGCCTGAGGCAATCAAAGTGATGGCCACGCCAATGAGCACAAGTATATAGGTGGGATCAAAGTACATCCCGTATCCACCATAATACATATCATTCTCCTCCTTTTCATTCTTATGGCTGTCGGACCGGCATCGATCTGTCACAACCCATAGTTATCTGGCATAACCAATAATAATCTGCCAAAACCGACAGCAGGCCAGCAAGCCTTCACGGCCGCCTCTGGTCCTGTAACCTGTCGCAGACCAGCCATTTTCCATGGGGACTCATATCCGGGACATCAATGACGAGAGCCCTGCAGATATGATAAGTGTGTTATATACCAAGTATCACAAAATGTCAACATTCTTTTAGCAAAATCCATAAAATCTTCATAGGCTTCCATCACTGGAACTCTCTGCATTCATCTTAGAATCCTTCCAACTTCCATCATGACAGATTTCCAACTTCTTTCATGGTAGTTTTCCAACTTCTTTCATGGCAGCTTCCCAACTTCTTTCATGGCGGCTCTACAGGTTTCCATCACAAGAGCTTCCCTGCTGCCTCCAGAATCATTTCCTCTGTCACCTTGTAGGGATAGTGGTCCAGGTCCTCATCCTTTACCATAGAGGGGGCACACTGGGCTACCTGGTCAAGAGTCACGTCCAGGTCGGTCAGGCTGACCGGCAGACCCACTGTCCGGTTAAAGTCTTTGAGCCTCTGACACTCTTCTTCTCTGCCGTCCACCAGCAGAAGAAGGAGGACACCAAATGCCACTACCACACCATGGAGGTGGTCTTCGTCAAAACCTGGCAGGTTACACAGGCCATAAAAGAAAGCGTGGGCCAAACCTCCGTTGTAGTCCATGGTATGGTCCCTGGCCACCAGCATGGACACCCAGCCGGTAGTCATAATGATACACAAGGCCGCCTCTTCCAGGGATTCGGAAACAATCCCCGCCTCATTATCCCGGAGGGCCTGGCTGCCGGTCTCCATCAGGGTTTCCATACACATTTTTGACATGTGGACACCCATGGATTTGTAGTAATTTAGTTTCTCACCCCTGGCCGAAATGTCCACCTCATAATACTTGGCATAGGTATCCCCGATCCCGGCCCAGAGATACTGTCTGGGGGCCTGGGCTATGATCTGGCTGTCGATAAAGACATGCTTGGCCGACTCCAGAAAATGGACGAAGTCGCAGAAGCTTCCATCCTCATGGTAGACAATGGACAGGGCAGACGAAGCAGCGCAGTTGGAAGCGATCGTTGGAAAACTGAAATAGGGTTTCTTCAAATCTATGCTTACCAGCTTACAAGTATCTACTGCCTTACCGCCGCCCACGGCAAAGATCATATCCGCCTCAAGGACTGGAGTCAGCTTCTCCAGCCTGCTGGCTGTCTCATAAGTGCACTCTTTCCCGTAGTGGACAAAGTCAATGATTTCTACGGCAGTGTCTTTCACTGCCTCTTTCAGTTTCTGACGGGCGGCAGCCATGGCTTTTTCCCCGCCAATGACCACTGCTTTCCTTCCATAGGGAAGGCAAAAATGTTCTATTTGGCTGTAGGCATCCCTGCCAATGGTATAACCCGGAACCAGGATAGAATATTGATCCATAATTAACCTCATTTCCTGAAACAAATGGTCTCCGGGCCTGCCTCTGATTCTGCCTTTGACTTTGCCGCAGGTCTTGCAGGCCTGGCCGGGTCTCTCTTTAAAAGACCATAAAACCATATTGAAATCTACTTATAAAATATTATGTTTTTATTATAATTTAGAACAGAAGCTTCGTCAATGCGGCCTCCTTGTTCTTTTGTCCCTGCTATGATAAACTGGGCCAAAAGGCCTCTCATCCGGCCACAAACCGCCCATAAGACAGGCTGCATTTCAGCTTTCTTTATATTCAGGCTTAAAAAGCCAGTCAGGAGTACATTTATGCTGAACAGAACCTACACTGAGATGTTAAAAGAAAAGGATCTCATTTTTGAAATCTTCCAGTATGCCAGACAGCTTGCCGCCGAGATCGGCCGGGACCAGGTTTATGATTTCAGCCTCGGCAACCCTTCCGTCCCTGCACCAGAATGCGTAAACCAGACCATCACGGACCTGGTCTCTTCCATGGATCCTCTGGCTCTTCACGGTTACAGCCCCGGTCTGGGCATACCGGAGGTAAAGGCAGATATCGTCCGGGACCTGAACCAGCGCTACGGCAGTTCTTACTCCCCGGCCAATCTTCTTATGACCGCCGGGGCAGCAGGTGCCCTGGCCCATGCCCTCCGGGCTGTCTCTAACCCGGGAGAGGAAATCATTACCTTCGCCCCCTGCTTTTCAGAATACAAACCCTATGTGGAAGGAGCAGGGCTGAAATTGACGATCCTTCCAGCTGATACAGAAAGCTTCCAGATTAATTTCCAGGCTCTTACTGACAGCCTGAACGAAAATGTGGCTGCTGTTCTGATTAATTCTCCCAACAATCCTTCCGGTATTGTATACTCTACAGATACTGTCAGGAGGCTGGCTTCCATCCTTGAGGAAAAAGAGAAGGAATACGGTCATCCCATCTATCTGATTTCTGACGAACCCTACAGGGACATCCTTTTTAAAGGAGTTGACGGTCCTTATATCGCTAATCTTTACAGGAACACCCTGACCTGCTACTCCTACAGTAAGTCCCTGTCCCTTCCCGGAGAGAGGATCGGTTACCTGGCTGTAAACCCTGACTGCGCTATGGGCGACAGAATCATTGAACTCTGCCCGCAGATATCCAGGACCACCGGCCACAATGGTGCCCCTGCCCTTTTCCAGCGGACAGTCGCCCTGACTGCCGGACAGTTTGCAGACCTTCCTGTTTATGAGGAAAATATGGAACTCCTTTACCAGACTCTGACAGAATATGGTTACCGGTGCGTAAAGCCAGGGGGCACCTTCTATATGTTTCCCCGGTCCCTTGAGCCAGACTCCATCGCCTTCTGCAAATATGCCCGGGAGAAATATCATCTGATGCTGGTGCCGGGAGATATCTTTGGATGTCCGGGGCATTTCCGCATCGCCTACTGCGTGCCGACAGACCGGGTAAAGGCGGCCCTGCCTATATTTAAGGCCCTGGCCCAGGATTATGCCGGCTGTTAATCCGCTAACCGTTGTAAAAACCCTCCGGTGGGCTGGCTTGCGGCCGGCTTTTCCGGAGGGTTTGGTGTTTTTTCACGATTATGAAATTAATTTTCGAAATATCTTTCCAGGAACTGTTTTGTCCTCTCCTCAGTAGGATTCTCAAATACCTGGCTGGGTGTGCCGTATTCGGCGATTACTCCCTGGTCCAGGAAAAGTACCTTATCAGAAACGTCCCTGGCAAACTGCATCTCATGGGTTACGATAACCATGGTCGTATGATGATCGGCCAATCCTTTGATTACCTTGAGCACCTCACCGGTCAGCTCCGGATCGAGGGCGGATGTGGGCTCATCAAAGCAGAGGATGTCGGGCTGCAGCATCAGGGCGCGGGCAATGGCCACACGCTGCTGCTGTCCTCCTGAGAGCTGGTGGGGATAATAATCGATCCTGTCTCTGAGACCTACTTTATCCAGTATCTCCAAGCCCTGTTCACGGATTTCTTCAAAAATCTCTTTTTTCCGGCTCTTGTAATCCGGCCGTTCCTGGGCCAGCAATTCCTTTGCCAAAGTACAGTTTTTCAATACAGTATACTGGGGAAAAAGATTAAAGGCCTGAAATACCATGCCGAAATGCAGCCGGTTTTTGCGGATTTCTGCCTCTCCTAAAGACCTGGCGTCGGAGGAATCAAAGATTACATTGTCTTTTACGAAAATCTGTCCCTCAGTTGGTCTCTCCAGGAAATTCAGACAGCGAAGCAGGGTTGTCTTCCCGCTTCCGGAAGCACCGATCATGGCGAGAACCTCTCCCTTTTCCAGAGAAAAATCAATACCCTTCAGAACTTCCAGACTTCCAAAATTCTTTCTTAAATTTTTTACTTCCAGAATAGCCATCTCTTCTACCCCCTTACGCTCTGAAATAATCCATCTTTTTCTCGATAAATCCAAACAGGATTGTCAGAATACCGTTGAAAAGCAGGAAATAAAGACCTGTGGAAAAGAGCGGCCATATAAGACCCTGCTTGGTAAAGCGCTCCGCACACATAATGATTTCGGCAATACCGATAATTCTGGACAGGGAAGTATCCTTGACCAGGGTAATCACTTCATTGCCCATGGGCGGAATGATCCTCTTGATGACCTGCAAAAGAATGATCTTGAAAAAAATCTGGGACCTGGTCATACCCAGGACCTGACCTGCTTCATACTGGCCTTTGGGTATACTCTCTATACCGCCACGGTATATCTCTGAAAAATAGCAGGCATAGTTGATGACAAAGGCGATGACTGCCGCTGTAAAACGGTTGCTCATGGGAATTTCAAAAAGCAGTCCCGGTGCGTAGAGCACAACAAAAAGCTGCAGCATCAAGGGTGTTCCCCTGATGATCCAGACAAAGACCTTACTGACCCAGGCAAGGGGCTTAAACTTTGAAGTAGTGAAGAACATGATGATCAGGCCCAGCGGCAAAGCCAGCAGCAGGGTCAGGGCAAACAGTTCCAGATTGTAAATGAATCCAGTCGATAATGACTCTATAGGATTAGAAGAGATACTAGACACGAGACATTTCCTCCATTTTCATAATAACCGGGGCAGACAGCATAAAAAAGGCGCCCGCTGTGCCAGATGCCTTCTTCCCGGATCTCTCCGTATAGCAAAGAATCCGGCCATGGTTATCCTGGCGCCTGCTGACGCCAGGACCACTTCATGACCGGTCTGCCTTTTTGTTATAATGTTACGATCAGCCTGCGGCGAATCAATCTCCGGATCAGCTTATCTCTGAATCAGCATATCTGCCAGGTTGTACTTCTCAGCAATCTTAGCAACAGTGCCATCAGCGTAAAGTTCATCAATCGCGCTATTTATAACTTCTGTTGTATCACTGCCTTTACGGAAGGCGATGCCGTATTCCTGTTTTCCAAAGTTATTGTCCAGGTTTACAACCATGTCACTGTAATCAGATTCCGGTGTTACCATGGCAAGGGCACATACACTGTCTACTACAGCCAGGTCTGCTGTGCCGGACTTAACTTCCATGAGTGCCTTGGCCATGGAATCAGAAGCCACATAGTTACACTTAGCGAAATATTCCTTGGCGGAAACTTCTACAGTCTCATCATCTTCGATAGATCCGTCAATCTTGCCTTCACCGGTAGAACCCTGCTCAGCTGTGAGGGTAAGACCGGAATTATCAGCCATGATATCCTTCTCACGGTCAGCCTTCATAACGATAGCCTGGGTATTGTTGAGGTAAGGATCAGTCATGCTCATGTTCTGCTTACGCTCTTCTGTAATACACATACCATTCCAGATACAGTCAATATTCTTGGAATTCAGCTCAATCTCCTTGGAATCCCAGTTGATCTCTTCAAATCTTACGGGAACACCCAGCTTCTCACTTACTGCATTGGCCAGCTCTGTATCAAAGCCGACAAACTCATTCTTGTCATCGTAGTAGTTCATAGGTGCAAATAAGGTGATACCGATAACCATCTCACCCTTGTCCTGGATGTAAGCCCAGTCAGAATCCTCAGAAGCAGCGGCGGCCTCTGTGCTTGCGACAGCGGGATCGGCGTCTGAAGGGGTATCAGTTCCTGAGGATCCACAGCCTGCCAGAACAGCCATACCCATAGTAACCGCGAGAAGCAGTGCAAATAATTTTTTCATTTCTTAATCTCCTTTTCGTGTTTTTTTGTTCTCTCCCTGTCCCCTTTCCCTGCCGGACCGGCGGGATCCTTCCTGCCGGGCCAGCCATCTCCGGCTGAGACGGCATAGCGGAAAGCTGACAGAGAGGTCCTTAGATAAATTATAATCTACAGTAATCCGTTAACGCATTGCCAATGCGCTTCACTAAAGTATTATAAAGGAAGCGCTGTGAAAAGGCAAGTCTTTTCACAGCGCTTTCCATAATATTCCTGTGAGTATATTCTCTAAAAACCTTAGAACTGATTCAGAAACCCGCTTTACAGCCTGCTTCTGAATATTACTTTTAAAGCCTACTCATCGTCCTCTTCCCAGTTGTGGTAAACTGCCTGGACATCGTCATCTTCCTCAAGAAGATCCAGGGTCCGGTTAAGATTCTTCACATCATCGGGATCTGTCAGCTTCACATAGTTGTCCGGAATCATGGTAACCTCTGCGGACGCCATGGGGACACCCTCCTTTTCCAGGGCCTCGCGGACTTCTCCGAAGCTGTCGGGATCTGTGAGAATCTCAAAGCTGTCATCCTCTTCCACAAAGTCCTCGGCTCCCGCGTCAAGAGCCAGCATCATGAAATCATCCGGGTCTGTCTCATATTCTTCCTTGGAGACGATAATCTGACCCTTCTTCTGGAACATGAAGGACACGCATCCTGTGGTGCCGATGTTGCCCTTGCCCTTGGTGAAGGCAGACCGGACATTGGCAGCCGTACGGTTCTTGTTGTCTGTCAGGGTCTCCACGATAATCGCAATGCCGCTGGGGCCGTAACCCTCGTAGGTATTCTGCACATAGTTGACCGCGTCCATGTTGCCGGCTGCCTTCTTGATACCTCTGTCAATGGTATCGTTGGGCATATTGTTGGCCTTGGCCTTGGCGATGACGTCACGCAGCTTGCTGTTGTTGGCCGGGTCAGCCCCACCCTCTTTTACGGCAACGGCGATCTCACGGCCGATCACGGTAAAAATCTTACCTCTGGCAGCATCGTTCTTTTCTTTTTTATGCTTGATATTTGCAAATTTTGAATGTCCTGACAT
>DLBH01000017.1 GCA_002494165.1 Lachnospiraceae bacterium UBA7026
ATCCACTCTACTATCCTTTTGACAAAACTCATCATAGGTAGTGTTTGGCAGAACTTATCCACGTAAAAATTCCCGGGTCGAAACCCGGGAATCCCTTGAAATCAACGCTTCTATGCCCTTTTTTACTTAACCTTTGACATCAATACTACGCACTCGACATGCACTGTCCCAGGGAACATATCTACCAGGCAGGCCTTTTTCACCTCATACCCTGCTTCTTTCAATATGACCAGGTCTCTCATCAGACTGGTTGGCTTACAGCTGACATAAACCATCTCCTCCACTCCAAAACCAATAATCTTTTTCAGGGCCTTGGGATTGATCCCGTCCCTGGGCGGGTCTAGGATCAGGATATCCGGCTTTTCTGTGAGACTGTCCACAACCTTCAGCACATCCCCTGCGATGAACTGGCAGTTATCCAATTTGTTGTCCACGGCATTGATTCTGGCGGACTCTACAGCCTCTTCCACAATCTCGACACCGATCGCTTTTTTCGCCACCGGAGCCAGCATCTGGGCGATGGTCCCGGTGCCGCTGTAAAGATCATAAATCAGCTTGTCCTTAGTTTCACCCACATATTCCCTGACCTTGCCATAGAGGACTTCTGCCCCTAAGGTATTGGTCTGGAAAAAGGAAAATGGGGTGATCTTAAAGCGAAGATTTTCCAGATATTCATAGAAATAATCCTGACCATAGAGGATCCTGGTCTCATCAGACTGAACCACGTCGGCCAGACTGTCATTAAGGGTATGGAGAATGCCGGCAATTCTTCCGTCTAATCTTCCATGTCCTGTCATACCTTTGCCGTTTCCTTCAGCCTCCGCTGCCACATCTTTAACAGGACTTACATCGGCTGACAGGCTGAGAATTCTCCCGACAAATTCTTCTTCATCCAGGTCCCCCTGGGAGGATGTGACCAGATTCACCAGAATCTGACCGGTCTTGGCACTGCGGCGGAGGACCAGATGTCTCAGAAAGCCTGTGTGTCTCATCCGGTGATAAAAGCTTGTCCCCTTTTCCCGGAAATACTCCCGGATTTCTGTGACCAGAAGATTGAAATCCGGATCCACGATCTGACAGTCGGTCAGGGGAACAATATCGTAAAAGCTTCCCTTTTTGTGCATGCCAAGAGACAGAGGACCATCTTTGTACTCATCCCCAAAACTGTATTCCATCTTGTTACGATAGCCGGTCTCTATGGGACTTCCGTATATCTTTTCAATGGTGAAATCCAGGCCTGCATTGTCAATCAAGCCTTCCACCTGCCTCTTTTTCAAATCCAACTGCTGCTCATAGGGCAGGTTCTGGTAGCGGCAGCCTCCGCAGACGCCAAAATGAGGACAGGGAGTTTCTCTCTCCAGGCAGGAGGGCTCCAGCACTTCCACCAGTCTTCCCTCCAGCCTGTCCCTCTTTTTTTTCGAGATAGAAAAGCGTACAGTCTGCCCTTCCAAGGCATCCTTAACCATGACCTTCTTCTGCAAAATCTGGCCATCTTCTTCAATATCTATATATATAATTCCTTTGTTGGGAAATTCCGTCAGGACTACTTTTCCCTCAAAGATATCGCCTTTTTTCATATGTAATCCTCTCATTTCACTGAATCCAGCTTACTTTTTATGCATCTATTTATGTAGTCTCATCTTTATTTATGCATTCCATGTTCCCATCTGTTTTCTGAAGTTTTTAAACTCCTCATTCGTCCCCGATCCTTCTGGTCGTCAGCTCGGTCCAGGCCGGCCGGAAACCCGCCTGAAAAGCGATATTCTGGGAAATGTTGTGGGAGACCGCCGTCCCGTAATAGGGAAGCTTGCCTAAACGAAGAACCTCATTTTTCAACAGCTTTACCAGGCCAACTCCTATCTTCCGTCCCCTGGCTTCTTTAGTTACATCGATGCCGATCTGCCAGAGCAGGTCACTGTCGGCGCTAACCCCGGCCATGCCCAGAATTTTCTGACCGTCCATGGCAGCGACACCGATCTCATCGGGGGCCGTCGGGCAGAAACTGAAGGCCTTCCGGAAACGGTCATCCTCCCGGAAATCTTCTATTTCCGGTCCCCGGAAATAACGGGCTGTCCAGTCTGTGGACTCCGGCTGGCTCTCCGTCCATGATATAAAAAAGGGATGAATCTTGTGAATCTCATAGCCCTCCTCGGCAAGCCGCCGGTTCAGCTCCTTCATCATACCTGCTTCCATGAACCAGGCCGCCTCCATATCCCTGTAGCGGTCCCGGCACCAGCCTACCATGTGAGCCTCCCCGGTAAAAAAAAGTTTATTCCGGAAGGTCAGCACCTTTAAAAAGCAATACTCTCTTTCCTCAAACCGTCTTCTGCCCTCCAGCGGAACATATTCGTGATATTGGTTCTCACTGTTTTTAACCTGGTCTATGCTGCAGCAGTAGTCCAGGGATAACTGCCGGTAAAGCAGGTCTTTGCTCTCTGCCAGGTCTTTGCTCTCTTTCTTTTCTGTCCCAATCCTGTATTCCAACAGCCTGAGAAGATAATCCGGCACCCTTCTTTTCCCCAGCTCCCAGTCCGTCAGGGTGGGATAGGGAATTCCATAAAGGTCAGAAAACTGTCTCCGGTTCATCCCTGTCTGCCGACGCAGGTCCTGGAGCCTTTCCTGTTTTTCTTTTCTTTCCATCCTCCTGCACCTCATATTCTCTAATTCTCTCTAATGAAGCTATTCTATAATAAACAGATTATTTATGCAATGCATTTATTAGTATAAGAAAACAAGGAATCCTCCGTAAGAATCCCTTGTTCCCTGTCATATCTTAAGTTCTGAGAATTTTGATTTATAGTAGCCATGTCCATAGTGGGCCATACCATACTCGTCGATCTCCATCAGGAGAAAGGTGGGCATCCGGTCCTCCTGCCTGGGATAGGACAAGCTGCCTGGATTAAGGATGGTCAGGTCCTCCTCAATCTGGATAAAGGGGATATGGGTGTGGCCGAACATGACGATGTCATAGTGATTCTCCAGGGCAATCTGCCTGAGATGGTCTACGCCCCGGTTGACCCAGCTCATATGGCCATGGATTACAAAGACACGGTAGTTACCGATGTCAAGCTCCAGGGTCCTGGGCAGGTCCAGGTTATAATCACTGTTGCCCCCTACCATGTAAACGGGACAATCCACCAGGGACCGGATATAATCCTCTCCTCTTTCCACATCTCCGCAGTGGATGAGCATGTCAATATGTCCCACCTGGTCAATCACACCGGCAACATCATCGTTGCGGCCGTGGGAATCACTGATCACCAGAATTCTCATCCTGTCCATGGTATCCTCCTGACCTTTCACCAACAGAGCCTCAGCTCCATCATCAACAAAACATAAGTACTATCCATCTATAATACCGGTCACTTGTCATGGTCCTTCATCGCTGCCTGGCCCATTCTTTTTTACCGCCTGCTAAAGACCCATTCCTGACTCCTGCCTGCCACAGGCCTATGCCTGGCCTCATTCTCCCCTTAAAGAATCTCCTTAATCTGCCTTAAGGCCTTGCCCCTGTGGCTGATGGCATTCTTTTCCTCAGGGCTGATCTGGGCCGTAGTCATACCCCTCTCCGGCAGATAAAAGATGGGATCATAGCCAAAGCCATTCTCCCCTGCCGGCTCATGGGCGATCCTGCCTTCGATGGTCCCCCGCCGGGTCTCAACCCTGCCATCGGGAAATGCCGCCGCGATGACGCAGACGAATCTGGCTGTCCTCACCAGGTCCGGCACACCGTGAAGCCGGTCCAGGATAATCTGGTTCTTGATCCGGTAGGATGTATTCTCACCCATGTACCTGGCGGACTGAACTCCCGGTTCCTTGCCCAGGAAGTCTACCTCCAGGCCCGAATCATCGGCCAGCACCAGGCAGCCGGTCGCCTCCATGACCGTTTTAGCTTTGATAATGGCATTTTCCTCAAAGGTCTTGCCGTCCTCTATAATCTCCACGTCCACACCGGCTTCCTTCATGGAAAGAATCTCATAGTCCAGGTCTCCCAGGATCTCCCGGATCTCCTTCATCTTTCCCTCGTTTCCGGTGGCAAATATCAGCTTTTTACTCATGGTCCTGCCCCTCCTTATTCTTCTTCCTCCGGGGCGGCCTGGGCCCCAGGAACTGATAAAAATAAGTCTTCATCATGCCGTTATAGATCTTCCGGTTCTTTGTGGCCTTCTTCCCGATATAGCGCTCCGCGTCCTCGTAGGCCGTGATCACATATTCTGACCAGCTGTCCAGCCTGGAAAATGCCTGGCCGATCTCCCGGTAGAGGGTCGGCAGGTCTTCCTTGTCTTCCATCCGCTCTCCATAGGGAGGGTTGGTGATGACAAAGCCGTATTTCTTCGGGTGGTTCAGCTGGTGGACTGCCCGCTGCTGGAAATGGATCAGGTCCTCCACCCCGGCCCTGCGGGCATTTTCCCGGGCCGCCTTGACGATCTGGGGATCGATATCATAGCCCTGGATGTCCATCCTGACCGTCCGGTCCACCAGGTCCCCTGCCTCACGAAAGGCCTCTTTCCAGGCCCTGGCCGGAATCAAATTATCCCAGCTCTGGCCCTGGAAGTCCCGATACATACCGGGAGCGATCCGGGCCCCGATCATAGCCGCTTCAATGGGAAATGTCCCGCTGCCGCAGAAGGGGTCTACCAGGATCCGGTCCCTGTTCCAGGGGGTCAGCTTAATAAGGCCGGCCGCCAGGGTCTCCTCGATGGGAGCCTTGCTGACCATCTTCCGGTAACCCCTCTTGTGGAGGCTCTCACCGGACAGGTCCAGACTGACCGTGGCCACATCCTTGTAGAAAGCTACCCGGACCGGGTAGTCGGCCCCGTCCTCCGGGAACCAGTTGATCCGGTAGTGGTCCTTCATCCGGTCTACCATGGCCTTCTTGACGATGGACTGGATGTCCGAAGTACTGAAAAGCTGGCTCTTTACCGATGTGGCCTTGGTCACCCAGAAGTGGGCGTCACGGGGAAGGTAGTCTTCCCAGGCCAGGCCTTTGACCCCCTGAAAAAGCTCCTCGAAAGTGACGGCCCGGAATTCCCCGACCTTCAGGAGAATCCTCTGGGCAGTTCTCAGGAACACATTGGCCCGGGCTCCCGCCTCGAGGGGGCCGGCAAAGGTCACCTTGCCGTCCTCCACCGACACGATCTCATAGCCCAGATCTGCTATCTCTCTCTTACAAACCGCCTCGATGCCGAAATGGCAGGGGGCTGTAAATTCATATCTGCTCTCCATGGGTCCCCCGTTCAGTTCCTGATTCTCTTACTCTGCAATAATCTTAATATATTTTTTCTTTCCTCTGCGGATGACCTTGCCTTCTCCCTTGAAAGCATCCAGATCATAGGAAGCCTTGATATCCGCCACTTTTTCTCCGTCAACGGTGACGCCGCCCTGCTGGACATTTCTTCTTGCCTCAGACCGGGTCTGGGCAAGACCGCCCTTGACCAGAAGTCCCAGGATATCAATGGAACCATCCCTAAGGTCAGCCTCAGCCAATGTACAGGTTGGCATATTGGCAGCGTCGCCCTGGCTGAAGAGAGCCTTGGAAGCATCCTCGGCCTTTTTTGCCTCTTCCTGGCCGTGAACGAGAGCCGTCAGTTCGTAGGCCAGAATCTCCTTGGCCTTGTTGAGCTGGCTGCCTTCCCACTGATCCATGGCATCAATCTCCTCTAGAGGAAGGAAGGTCAGCATACGGATGCACTTTAAGACGTCGGCGTCAGCGATATTTCTCCAGTACTGGTAAAAGTCAAATGGGGAAGTCTTATTGGGATCCAGCCATACGGCACCGGACTGGGTCTTACCCATCTTCTTGCCCTCGGAATTCAGGAGCAGGGTGATGGTCATGGCATGGGCATCCTTGCCCAGCTTACGGCGGATCAGCTCGGTACCGGCCAGCATGTTGCTCCACTGGTCATTGCCGCCGAACTGCATATTACAGCCGTATTTCTGGAATAACTCATAGAAATCATAGGCCTGCATGATCATGTAATTGAACTCCAGGAAGGACAGACCCTTCTCCATCCTCTGCTTATAGCACTCGGCACGGAGCATATTGTTAACGGAGAAATGAGGTCCTACCTCGCGGAGTACATCCACGTAGTTGAGGTCTAAAAGCCAGTCCGCATTGTTGACCATCATGGCTTTGCCGTCGGAAAAGTCGATAAAGCGGCTCATCTGCACCTTGAAGCAGTCGATATTATGCTGGATGGTCTCCTTGGTCATCATCTGTCTCATGTCCGTACGTCCGGATGGGTCACCGATCATACCTGTTCCGCCGCCTAAAAGGGCGATGGGCTTGTTGCCGGCCATCTGCAG
>DLBH01000075.1 GCA_002494165.1 Lachnospiraceae bacterium UBA7026
GGTACGGAAGGTGAAGTTGCCGGGTGTGATCTCATTACGGAAGGACTTACCAATCTGGCCGATACCGAAAGGAATCTTCTTCCTGGAGGTTCTCTGGACATTCTTGAAATTGACAAAGATACCCTGGGCCGTCTCCGGTCTCAGGTATACTGTATTCTTAGCATCTTCTGTCACGCCCTGGAAAGTCTTGAACATAAGGTTGAACTGACGGATATCCGTAAAATTATGCTTACCGCAGCTGGGGCAGGTCACCTTGTGGTCATCGATGAAAGCCTTCATCTTCTCATTGGACCAGCCGTCGATGGAACCGTCAAGCTCTATGCCATTCTCTTTGGCAAAGTCTTCGATCAGGTTATCTGCGCGGAATCTCTCTTTACACTCTTTACAATCCATGAGAGGATCGGAAAAGCCTCCCAGATGTCCGGAAGCAACCCAGGTCTGGGGATTCATAAGAATGGCACAATCCACACCTACATTGTAGGGACTCTCCTGGATAAACTTCTTCCACCATGCTCTCTTGATGTTGTTCTTCAGTTCAACGCCAAGATTACCGTAGTCCCATGTATTGGCAAGGCCGCCATAAATCTCAGAGCCCTGATAGATAAATCCTCTGGCCTTAGAAACTGCAATAATCTTGTCCATAGTTTTTTCCATGACATATACCTCATTCTTATAATATTATTATGATATCCGGTCAGAATCCGGCTCCTGCCGCCCACGCAGCCCGCACAAGACGGCGACTCATGTTTCTTATTCTAACCTTATTATATTCTCATTGCAAGTAAAAATGTGAAAGATGGAATCTTCTGCCATCAGGTTCACAGAAAGTCAAGCATGGCTGCCGACCGGAATCTGTGGTCGGCCTGGACCGTAAAATAATGGTCCGCGGCCCACAGAAACTCCTGCTGGGTCTCCTCATCAAGGCGGAAAGCGTAGAGCCTTTCCAGACCTGAGGCCATGACATACTGGAGGGCGTAGACCGTCTTAGGGGATATGTCCCTGCTGAAATGGCTGCCGCCGCAGTCCCCGCAGTAGAGGCCTCCATCTTCGAAGGAGATCCTGACCAGGTCTTTGTCCTTGCCGCAGGCCAGGCAGTGGAAACACTCCATGCCCATACCCTGGATCTGGAGCATTTTTAATTCATAGATTCTCCGGATCAGCTGAAGGGGTACCAGTTTCTTTTTCATGGCAGAAAATGTAACATAAAGCAGGTTCAGTACCGGTCTCTCATCCTGTCCTTCCACAGTAAAATACTCAGCAACTTCCGCGAAGTAAGTGCTGTAATATATGGAATCCAGGTCCTCTTTCAGTTCCGGATAGAAATCTTTTCCCTCACCGGAAACCAGATAGGCATAGGTTCTGGATTCACTGATGATGAACTCTCCTGCCACCAGGGGTTGGGCGAGGGCATGCAGGGGACTTTTTACCTTCCTGCAGCCCCTGGCGAAGACCTGCATCCGGCCCCTCTGGGCTGTAAGGATAGTCAGCCTCCTGTCGCTTTCCCCAACCGGGTAGATGGAGAGAACAATTCCTGTTATCTTACTCTGGTCTGCCATACCGCTCCTAATTTCCCCTACAGGTCCTTCATATTATAACCGTAGTTTTTCAGAAGAATATCACTGTCCCGCCAGTCCTTCCGGACCTTCACGTAGAGCTTGAGATTCACCTTGCTGTCAAGGAGCATCTCAATGTCTGTCCTGGCCTGGGTTCCAATTTCTTTGATCATAGCTCCCTTTTTACCGATGATAATGCCCTTGTGGGAATCTCTCTCACAGACGATGGCCGCCTCGATATCCACCATGTCTCCCTTCTTACGGGTCTTCATCCTTTCAATCACAACAGCTATGCCATGGGGAATCTCCTGACTCAGCAGTCTCAGTGCCTTCTCCCTGATCAGTTCGGCAATGATCTGCCTTTCCGGCTGGTCAGTAATGGTATCCTCGTCATAGTACAAGGGACCCTCAGGCAGATAGGAAAAGATGGTAGCCAGCAAATCATCTGTATTTTTCCCGGTCAAGGCACTGACCGGAATGACCTCAGCGAAGTCACACTGGTCTTTATAAGCTACGATGGCCTTAAGAATCTCCTCTTCTGTGGCCTTGTCCGTTTTATTGATGACCAGGAAAACCGGCGTAGAGATATTCTTCAGCTTGCTGATAATATACTGTTCATTACCACCGATGAAGGTGGTAGGTTCCACCAGCCAAAGCACCAGATCCACTCCTGCCAGAGTCCTTTCCGCCGCAGTAAGCATATAATCTCCCAGCTTATTCTTGGCCCGGTTGATCCCCGGTGTATCCACAAAAACAATCTGTCCCTGATCGCAGGTATAGACAGTCTGGATCCGGTTTCTGGTCGTCTGGGCCTTACTGGATGTGATAGCGATCTTCTGGCCGATCAGATGATTCATCAGCGTGGACTTGCCCACATTGGGCCGGCCTATAATCGTCACAAAACCTGATTTGAACTTTTTCATGGGTCTCGTTACTCCTGTTGGTATGATATTATGTTATCCTTTCATAGAAAATGTGGGATCGATCACTGGGTCAGGTTCTTTACCGTAGTAAAGAGTTCTTTATTCTCTTCAATCTTGTTTTCATTACCGATGGCACATACAGCGTCTTCAGAGACGATGGCTTTCACGTAGGATGCCAGGCCACGGATGGTTTCTGGTCTGGTCTCCAGTACCTGGTCTCTCTCCTTTTGTACCATCTCCACTGTCATACCGGACTGGTAGGCCGCGAAGGACCTGGCTCCCAGGGCCTGGGCTTCCAGAGGCTGGTCCATGGAACTGACGGTACCTATAATATAGCGGGTCATATCCCTGTCACTGGCCTCGAAATCCTGTAGATACTGGACAGCCTTTTTATAAGTGTCCAGAGTTTCGGCAAGCTTGGGATCCCGGTAGGAGGTAAAGAAGCCGTAGCCCCTTCTGTCAAAGCTGCACATACAACCGTAGGCCCCGCCTGTTACCCGGACATTTACCCAGAGATAATCATAGGACAAAATGGTCTTAAGGACATGGAGAGCACCTGTGAAGGGCCTGTCCTCGCTTAAATAGGATCCGGCGGCGGCTACGTATTGAACCTTGCTGGCTGCCTTGTAGCCTTCATTGAGCCTGCATGCGGTCATAACCGGGACAGATTTCACACAGGGTGCATCCCAGAGTACACGGGCAAAATCAAGGAATTCCTGTTCCAGCATGGCCTTGAAATCAAATTCACCGGTCAGGCTGACGGTCATCTGGTTCTTGCGGAATATGCAGTTCTGGGCCCTCCGCAGCTGGCGGACCACTTCGTCGATACGGTCATCGAAATTCCGGTCCAGATCCTTGATGAAGTCATAGTAGCCCATGCCTTCTGCCACTTCTTTGTATTTCATCATGGGGTCTACATAAGACATGGCCCTGTTAGCCGCATGGACATGGCCTGCGGCCGGGATCCTGGCGTCCATCTTAGTATGAATCTCAGAAACGATCTCCTTGATCCGCTTTTTGTCATCCAGCCTGGAGGTGAGCAAAATCTCCTTGATCAGGTTCATGCCGTCGTGAACCTGGTCCTCCATACATTTCATACGTATGTTAAAGTAAGGTCTGTAAGCGTCCTGCTTCCAGACAAGGGAGTTAATTCCTGTGCTGAAAGATACACTTCCTATTTTCAGATTGATCTCCATGGCCAGGTCATTGTAGGAGAAATTCTCCGTATCTACAAAGCGGTAGAGGTCTACCAGCAGGGTGGAATACTGGATCAGTTCCTCCGGCAACTCGGAAATATCAAAACAGAAAGTGAAATAAACGATGCCATTGGTATGGTATTCATGGACTACCGAAGTCACCCCGCCAATATCCATCTCTTTATTCTTGAAAGGCATAACCTTTCTTGGAAGATCGTCAAGGGTAAGGGAAGGTATGGCCCTGAGCTCCTCCTCTGTGGATGGAGTCTCCTGGAACTCTTTCAACCTCCTGGAGTCCTCGATCAAATACTGCAGCTGCCTGCGGGACAGACTGTTCTTAAGCTTTTCCAACTGGTATTTAAGCTGCTGGTCAATCTTTTCGTTTTTACCCTGTTCCGGATAAAGGTAAACAAAAGACTTATGATTGTTGTTCAGAATCGCTGTCTCGATCAGGTTCTCAAAGAAACCGGTCTCCACCTTGTCTTTAAGTCTGGCCAGGGGTGTCAGGGAATCGGCCAGCTCCATGGCCTTACTGTCGTCGTAAAGCCAGCTGCTCAGGAAATTCAAACCATAGATCAGGCCCTTGGGATTACTTCCAAAGCTGGCCTCCCGATACTTGAATTCATAATTATTAATGATAGAGTAAATAGCCTTTTTGTTAATGCCCTCGCTGGCCTGACGGCGCAGAGTGGTCTCTAAAACATCCACAAACTCTTTTTCCCTGCCTTCCTTTGCCTTTTTGACAGTGACAGAGAAGAAGGGCTGCTGGATGCCGCCTTCATAAAAGCTATCCACATCTTTGCCCAGACCTGCATCGATCAGGGCTTTTTTTACCGGTGCGCCGGGCATGGTAAAGAGTACATAGTCAAGGATCTGCATGGCCAGGGCCATCTCATTATCGCAGCTGTTTCCCACGGAAACGTTATAGCTGAAATAAGCACCGTCTTCCTCTTCTCCTTCTGAGACGGAGTAAGTGTCAGTCACAGTGACAGGGGTTTGGTAGGCTTCCTGCCTGGCGATCTCTGAATGGACCTCCCGGCGGTCAAATTTAGAAAGATACTCCTGGTCTATGAAAGTCAGTTCTTTTTTGAAATCCACATTACCATAAAGGTAAATGTAGCTGTTGCTGGGATGATAATACCTGGTGTGGAAGGCCAGGAAATTCTCCCTGGTCAGTTCCGGTATGGCATCCGGGTCCCCGCCCGACTCAAAGGCATAAGGAGTATCCTTCAAAAGAGAAGCCTGGATCCGGCTCTCCAAAAGGCTGTCAGGAGATGAATAGACTCCCTTCATCTCATTATATACCACGCCGTTAAACTTCAGTTCACCCTCCAGGCTGTCCAGCTCATAATGCCAGCCTTCCTGCTTGAGAATCTCATCCCTCTTATAAATATTTGGGAAGAATACCGCGTCCAGGTAGACATGCATGAGGTTATGGTAGTCCTGGTCGTTACAGCTTGCTATGGGATAAACGGTCTTATCCGGATAGGTCATGGCATTAAGGAAGGTATTCATGGAACCCTTTGCCAGTTCTATAAAAGGATCTTTGGAGGGAAACTTGGCCGACCCGCATAGGACGGAGTGCTCCAGGATATGGGCCACACCCGTATCATCGGCAGGTGGTGTCCGGAAGCCTATAGAAAACACCTTGTTCTTGTCCTCATTTTCAATGAGAAGCACCCTGGCTCCGGTCCGGTCATGACGAAGCAGATAACCGGTTCCCCCCAGTTCCGGCAATTCTCTGCATTCCTCTAATGAATAATTTCTGTAGTCTGACTGATTAAGCATCAACTACCTCCTTGTGTCTATCAATATTCTCTGATTAAGTAATGTATTTCTACACATTTACATAATAATCTAATTTATATGATACCATACTAAATCAAAAATAACTACTGTAAAAAACGAACCGCCGGCTTACCTGGCCAGGTAAGTCGGCGGCTCTACTTAATCATATTCTTTTAAAGGAAACGGCTTCCGTCCTGCAAATATAACTTTCAGGCGGGCCCTGTCAGCTCAGTAAAGACAGATCTTAGTTGTTGATCAGTTTATCCTCGCCATTCCAGCTGTAAAGTGAACGGATCTCAGCGCCAATCTTCTCTGCCGGATGCTCAGCGGCAAGCTTCCTCATAGCCTTGAAATGAACCTGCTTTCCAGCCGGGCTCATATCCAGTAAGAAGTCCTTGGCAAAGGTTCCATCCTGGATGTCAGCGAGGATCTTCTTCATGGTCTTCTTGGTCTCTTCTGTGACAATCTTAGGACCTGTTACATAGTCGCCGTACTCGGCAGTGTTGGAGATGGAGTATCTCATTCCTGCGAAACCGGACTGGTAGATCAGGTCAACGATCAGCTTC
>DLBH01000079.1:0-10662 GCA_002494165.1 Lachnospiraceae bacterium UBA7026
CCCATCTGAACCAGATTATATTCATAGGACATCTGCAGGATATCCTTGGCCTCCGCCTTATCAATAAGCCTGGAGTAACCTCCATGCTCAGACAGGGACCTGGCCACATTGTCAAAGGTCATACAAGTTTCCAAAGGTGCTCCCAGCTCACATTCCTTACCCAGGTGAAGGTTTTTATGGCGGCAGTAACAAAGGCCTACTCCGATATATTCTGCATCTTCAATGATGTGGGTCGCCCTCTCATAGTCCAGAATATGGTTGGTTTTCTCCGTCATGAGGACCGGCTCCTGGACAAAGACCCGGCCCAGCTTGGTATCCACACTGAAAAGGAGTTCTTTGATAAAGTCTTCTTCCACATCCAGGTACTGGTAAAATAATTCGCTCAGATATTTCTGGTCGATATCTCCCCTGGTCCGCATGAGGGCAAACTCAAAAAAGCCGATCATGGGCGGCGGCAGGACGAACTGGCGGGTCCCCTTGTAGTAGGAATCCACAATCAGGCCCTTCTCACACAGGTGGTCCAGCAGTTTCTCCGCCTTGGCCTCGGTGGTCCCCCAGATGGAGGCGGCCTTCTTGAGGTTAAAAGGCCGGATGGGCAGCCTGGATACCCACTTGGCCTCCTTTTCCGTAAAAAGCAGCTGGAGGATCTTAGTCAGTGACTCAGAGGGCGGCGCCCCCTGGGTAAACCAGTTGATCCTGTCCTCCAGATTCTTATATGCGTCCCTTGTTGTCAAATGTCCCATATTATTCCCCTTATTACTTAGCCGGCAAAGCCGGTTCAGCCTTTCTGAAAATCTATTTCAAAAACAAGTTACTTATCATTTCTTCCGGACTATCATATCATAATATTCCGGGAAAATGAATCTCTGATGAATTGACCTGGCCTCCCATCTGTACTATAATTAGTGTAGGATATTTTGTCAGGAGGATAAACATGGACCGCCATTTACACCAAGTGCATGACGCCGAGAAGCTCTTCTATTATTTCTTCTCGGAGAATGAGAGCAACAACCTTGTTCTCCGTCTTGTACTGCGCTCCCGTATCGACAAATCCATATTGAAGAAGGCTCTGAACAAGACCTTAGAGCGCTATCCCAATTTCCGCCAGACTCCGGTTATTGACAAGGATGGCTACCTCTTTACCAGGGATAATGATCAGGAAGCCGAAGTCTATCCTTACGACCCGGAACCGGTCAACCTGGCCGGCAAGGCTACTAACGGCTATCTTTTCCGGGTGATGTTTGAGGCGGATACCCTGTGGATCTCCATCTTCCACTCCCTCTGTGACGGAAGTGGCTTTAAGATGTTTACCCGCAGTTTCCTCTATCATTATTTCACTCTTTCCGGCATAACTATCCGCAATGAAGACAAGCTGATCCTCACAGAGGCAGTGCCTGCAGATTCCTCAGAGCTGGCAGATCCCTTTGATCTCCCAGTGGACTGCGCACCGACTGCTGCTTCCATCAGTGAAGACGGGACCAACCCCTTTAAGACTTCAGACCTGGATAACATTTTCCTTCTGCCTGAGTCCATCAAGACTGTAGACCAGTGCAGTCACCACAGCCTCTGCCGCTATATTCTGGACACAGACAAGCTGCTCTCGCAGGCTAAAGAAGCAGGCTCTACGGTAGATACCTATCTTCACCTGCTGACAGCAAGGGCCATCCATGACAATTACAAAGTGGGAGACAAGCTGATCTCAGGAATAGGGACTGTGGATGTCCGCCCCTACTACGACAACAAATACCTGCAGAATAACGTAGACCTCTTCTGGCTCTATTTTGGGGACTCTTTCTTTGGGCTCTCAGATTCTGATGCCTGCCAGATTATAGGAAAAGAATTTAAGCAGCCCCAGCTGAATAAAGAACTTTTTGACTCCCTGCTGGCTCAGAAGAAGACCCACTATAAAGAATTATTTGATTTCCCCATTACTGACACCCGCCGCCTTAAGATTATGAGGGAAGTCCTCTGGAGGAATCCGGAGGTCATCAGCACCTACTTCTCCACTAACCTGATCCGGCTGGATCTGGGAGAAGACCTGGAGCCCCTGGTGGCCCACGCTGACATTTACGGATCAGATATCTTCCGGTCTCCCGTTCTTTTCATCATGACCCATGGAAAAGAGACTTCCATCAACCTGGTATGGAGAAGCTTAAACCGCTATTTCCCCTCCAGGCTTAAGGAAGCTTTTAAAAAGGAAGGTCTCCTGGTGAGCGCTAAACTGGGTGACTCTTTTGAAGGAGACAAGATCTGGATTGACCAGCTGCCCAGATTGTAGATTGGCAGCAGCTTTCATTATTATAATATTGACCATCAGGCAGAACAGCCATGAAAGAAATGCTGTTCTGCCTTTTCTTTAAAGATTGGAGATAATACCATGACCTACGAAGGAATCGTATACCGGCCTCCCAGCAAAGCCAGAAGCCTGATCATCCAGGTTACCATCGGCTGCAAACATAACCAGTGCACCTTTTGCACCATGTACAAGGACAAGAACTTCCGGGCCAACCATCCCTCCAATTATGTAAGCCTGCGGGGAACCCTCAACCGGGACATCCCTGCCATGGTTGCCCAGATTGAAGAAGCGGCCAGAACCAGGAATCTCCGGCCGGAAGCCTGGAGAGCCCTGTAAAAATAAAAATATGACTCCAGCTTAATAAAAAAATATGACTCCAGCTTAATGATAGGAATAGAAACTTTAAGAAAGCAGAGGACCTGCATCCGGGTAAGATGCAGGTCCTCTGTTTTACCATTACATTATTTTAGGAGAAAATACTGAACAATTTACACTATAAATACACAAAAATATTTTTATCCCTCTGTCTTATTTTCTATTTTTCTGTCTTATCCATGGAAAGCCCGGTCAGCTTGCAGATGGCTTCCTCCAGAATGTCCAGGCCGGCTTTCAGCTGGTCGTCTGTTACCGGCAGGGGACAGAGAAAACGAATGACATTGCCATAGGTTCCTGCCGATTCCAGGATCAGACCATGCTGGGCACATTCCTGTACCAGGTCTTTCACCAGGGCCGGATTGGGTTCGTGAGTCTCCTGGTCTTTGACGAATTCCAGACCAATCATGGCCCCCAGGCCACGGACGTCACCTATGACAAGATACTTTTTCTTCATTACTTCATAGCGGCCGGTGACAATCCGTCCGATTTTCATGGCCCGGTCAGCCAGACCATCTCTCTCCATAATTTCAATGGTCTTAAGGCCGGCGGCACAGGAGACAGCATTTCCACAGAAGGTTCCTCCGATGGTTCCGGCAGGCACCTTGTCCATGATTTCTTCCCTGGCAACCACAGCACTTAAGGGCATACCGGCAGCAATAGACTTGGCTGTGGCCAGAATATCAGGAGCGCAGCCGGCATCCATCCAGTATTGGGAAGCAAACATGCGGCCGGTCCGGCAAAAGCCGGTCTGGACTTCATCGGCAACCAGAAGGATCCCCTTGTCGTCACAGATCTTCCTCACAGCCTTGACCCACTCTATGGGTGCAGGGATAAAGCCTCCCTCGCCCTGGAGGGGCTCTACAACGATGGCAGCAAAAGTATCTGCCGCGGCACATTCCTCAAATACGTCATAGATAGACTCAATATAATAATCTATGGCCTTTTCCTCCGGCATTCCTGCCGGCCGGCGGTAAAGGTAGGGGAACCTGGCCCGGTAGACACCTGTGGCCAGAGGCCCCATATCTTTGGCGTAAGCCTTCTTGGAAGTCATAGTCATAGTAAGCTCAGTCCTTCCGTGGAAGGCTCCGGAGAAGACCATGATATTGGGCCTCTTTGTATATCCCCTGGCAATCTTCACCGCATTTTCATCAGCCTCAGCTCCACTGTTGGCAAAAAATGTTCTCTTCTTTTCACCCCGGACTGGAACGATGCCATTAAGCTTTTCCGCCAGGGCCACATAGCCTTCATGGGTCATGATATTGGCCATGGCATGGAAATATTTTTCAGACTGTTTTTTCACCTCTTCCACAATTTCAGGGTGACTGTAGCCTATGTTCAGAACACCGACTCCACCGACCCAGTCCAGAAAGTAATTGCCGTCCAGGTCTTCTACCATGGCTCCCTCTCCCCGGCAGATTGCCACAGGGTAGGAACAGGCAACGGCATTGGCTGTGGCAGCCGCCCTCCTTTCAATCAGGGCTTTGGACTTGGGACCTGGAACGGTTTCCGTTATAATTCTCGGTAATGCTTCTCTTAACATATGTCCTCCTTCATGCCTTTTATTCCCCAGCTGTCCTGGCTGCCGGGAAATGGCTGCTGTCAAATTATCAATCACAGGGCTTTTCTTTAAAACCACAAAAATCTTTACTTCATCAGTCACAGGCTTTTCCTGTAAAACCGCTAAATCTTTACTTCATCAGTCACAGACTCATCTTAATAAAACTGCAAAAAATTTACTTCATCAATCACAGGGCTTTCCTGTAAAGCATCTCCATATCTCTCTGCCTTGTAGCTCTTGGATTGACCGCCACATTTCCACTCTTCATGGCATCCGTGGCCATAAAAGTGATTCGTGACTCAATCTCCTTGGGAGATACCTCCCGGCCTGCTGCCTGGCAGATAGCGGTAGTCAGGTTGGCGGGGATGCCAATCTCCTCACTGAGACTCTTAATGGCATCCACCAGCATCATGGGTTCAAAAGCGCCCTCACATGCCGGAACCGGATTAATGTAATTATATATTTTCAAATATTTTCCATGATCAGCCAGGGCATTATACTCGGCGATCACAGGGAGCAGGACTGCGTTGGCTACCCCGTGGGCCACATTGAAACAGGCACTGACCGGATGGCTCATGGCGTGGACATTGCCCAGGCGGGCAAAGGAAAAGGCGATGCCGGCAAAGAGGGAGCCGACCATCATGGCCTCTGCCGCCTCCCCATCCTGCCTGTTGGCCACAAAGCGGCGGATATGACCACCTATAAGCTCCATGGCCTTTTCTGCCATGGCATCGGAAAAAGGTGAAGCCGCTGTGGAAATATAGGCCTCCTCCGCATGGATGAAGGCATCGATGCCACAGGCAGCGGCCACAGAAGCCGGGGCTGTCATGATCAGGTCCGGGTCCAGGATGGCATAGATAGGAAGCAGTTCATAGCTGAACACAGTCAGCTTATAATCTCTTTCATGATCTGTAATCACGGAAAATGCTGTGACCTCAGACCCGGTTCCTGCTGTCGTTGGCAGGGCAATCAAGGGGATGATCCTGCCGGGAACCTTGTGGGCTCCCTCATATTCTGTAATGGAGCCGCCGTACTTGGCTACGACCCCCACTGCCTTAGCCACATCCATGGGAGAACCGCCGCCCAAAGCAATCAAGAGGTCGGCCCCGGATTCCTTAAACTTAGCCGCTGCCTTCTCCACGGTTGCCACGGAAGGATTGGCCTCCACATCTGTAAAGCGGTCCACAACCAGGCCGGCCTGGGTCAGGTATCCGGCAATTTTGTCCACAAGACCAAGGCCCTCCAGGCCCGGGTCAGAAATAATAAGGGCATGGCTTCCTTCCAAGTCTTTTACGATCTCAGGAAGTTTTGCCATGGACCCCCTTCCCACCATAATATTCTGCGGGACAGAAAAAGAAAATTCTTTCATCATTTCCTCCATTCATATTTTTGGTCTCATTTGTCAGCCCGGGCTTTGGGCCCGGGCTTTTCAAATTATAAACTATATTTACAAATTGATCTCAGGCCATGGCCATCCGTACCAGCACCTTGTCGATGGCCAGATCGATGGCACGGTCCAGCTCCTCATCATCAGCCTCAGGCATAAGGGTGGAAGCATCCTCGTCGGAGATAATCTCCACCAGAAGGCCAAACTTCTCCTGATATTTACTCTTACAAATGCCATAGAAGATAATGCCTAGCAGACTCCAGCCGCCTACCATAAACCATTCCTGGGCCACCAGGCCTGCCGCTGAACCAGGAATACAGTACATAATTACCATGAAACCAGACATGGCAACCGCCATGACACCCACAAATTTATAGGGCCCAACCTTATAAGGCCTTTCCATATCAGGCTCCTTTTTCCGGAGAATCAGGAAGGACAGGGATACCATACAATAGGCTACACAGCAGCCGAAGTTGCCGGCATCGGCGATCCATACCAACATGCTTCTTCCCGCAAAGGGAGCCAGCATGGTCAGAAGGCCGATCAGGCAGAGAGCATTGACCGGGGTCTTGGACTTGGGATGAAGCTTGGCAAAGAATTTGGGAATCATGTAGGACTCCGCCATGGAGTACATGGCTCTGGATCCTCCGATCATAAAAGAGTTCCAGGAGGTGATAATTCCACACATACCGCCGACAATGATAACCTTGGCCATAACGGGAGTACCGAAGGCTGCTGCCATGGCGTCTGCCGTTACCAGACCGCTTCCTCCCTGGGAGGCCACAATCTCTTCCGGTGTCATGACAAGACCAACGGCAATGATAACCAGGGCGTAGAAGGCCACGGCCAGGACAACGGAGAGAATCAGCATTTTTCCGATTTTTTTCAGGGGTACATTGATCTCTTCCGCCGCCTGAGGGATGACATCAAAACCAATGAAATAGAAGGGTGTTACCGCTGCCACTCCCAGGATTGCCTTAAACATAGACCCTGTAGATTCCCCCACAAACATCTGGCCTTCCAGGTTGGCAGTGTCGCCATTGATGACGGAAGCCACGATCAACATGATACCGGCACCTCCGATAATCACTGTCAGGACAGTCTGAAGGATGGCTGCAGTTTTGGCACCGATGATATTGATGGCTGTGATAAGAAAGGCAACTAAGACAGCTACGAAAACCCAGGAGGCATAGATGTCAAAGCCAGCTACCGTATACATATATCCTTTCAGAAAACCAGGCCAAAGATAAGAAATAATCGTGGGAAATGCACAGGCCTCGAAGCAGGCTACGCTGACATAACCCAGAATGATGGCCCAGGTACAAACAAAGGATCCTGTGGCTCCCATGGCCCTGTGGCTGAAGACATGTTCGCCGCCGCACTGGGGCATGGCTGCCGTCAGTTCCGCATAGGTCAGGCCGATGAAAAAGATCATGATACCGCCGATGACAAATCCCAGAGCAGCACCAAGTACTCCGCCGGATTCAATCCAGCCTCCTGAGGATACTACCCAGCCCCATCCGATCATGGCACCGAAGGCAATCACCAGAATATCCCAGGAACTAAACACTTTATCAAATTCAGATTTTTTCTGGTTGTTCATAATATGCTCCTTTCTCTATCTCTTGCTTTAAGCCTGGGCAGCTATCTGCCTTGTCTTTGCAAGATTTTTAGTCAGGTCCTCGATCAGCCGGGTAGTCCCTTCCACCCCCAGCAGGCTGCTGTCAATGAGGATATCCCGATTGTGCCGGTCTCCCCGGTAGGTGTCTGTCAAAGCCTTATACCGCTGATGATAACGCTTGTCCTTTTCCGTGATCAGAAGCTTTGCGTCTTCCTCCGAAAGGTTATGACCTTCCATGACATTTTTCACTCTGACCTGGTCCGGAGCATAGATAAAAATCCGGAGCACATTTTCCTCATCCTTAAGGATATAGTCGGCGGACCTGCCGATGATCACACAGGGCTCCTTGTGGGCCAGTTTCTGGATGATCCTCTCCTGGACGTGGAGGGCCCGGCTGGTCAGATCTGAGTACTTGGAGAAAGACCCTCTCTTTTCCTGGCCTTCCGCTCCCTTACCGGCTATGGTCACTCCCGATTCCACCTTGTCGATAATATCCATGGGCACACCCACTTCCTTGATTACTTCATCAACAAAATCCCTGTCATAAAATTTATAACCCAGATCCCTGGCAACCCTTTTTCCTATGGCATTTCCTTTTGCGCCGTATTCACAGCCAATCGTGATGATCAGATTCTTCATAGTAATATCCTTTCTACCCTAAAATGGGAGGGGAGCCAGGTCTCATCTCCATGACTCCTCCTTGTCCTATTCTTTTCATGACAGTACGCTGACGGTCTCACTGATAATGGCGACCGCCTTATCGCAATCCTCTTTGCTGACGATCAGCGGCGGGATCATACGGATGATATGATCTCCGATTGCCGTGATCAGCAGTTTACGGTCGATACAGCCATGCTTGACATCCACACCGCTGATACTATCGTCGAACTCCACACCTACCAGCAGACCCTGGTGTCTGACCTCCCTCACATGGGGAATCGTCGCCAGCTTCTCAGCAAAATAATCTCCCATCTCCTTGGCATTGCCGGCCAGATCACGGTCTAAAAGTTCATTAACTTCTGCCAGGGCTGCTGCACAGCTTACGGGATGACCGCCAAAAGTAGTCCCGTGAGAGCCGGCGTCAAAGGCCTTGGATACTTCCTCAGAAGCACAGATGGCTCCGATGGGCATACCACCGCCCAGGGCCTTGGCCATGGAAACGATATCCGGCTTGACCCCGTAATTCATGTAGGACATGACCGCTCCGGTCCTGCACCAGCCGGTCTGAACCTCATCGATCAGCAGCAGCATACCCTTTTCATCACAGTATTCCCGGAGGCCGGTCATAAATTCCTGGCTGGCCGGGTGAACACCGCCTTCTCCCTGGACTGGCTCTACCATAATGGCTATGGTATTTTCCGTACAGGCATTTTTAAATGCCTCAAGGTCATTGAAGGGGGCATAGGAGAAACCGTAGGTCATGGGGCCGAAACCGACCTGGCAGCCATTGCCCGGCTGGCCTGTAGCTGACATGGCACCAAAAGTTCTTCCGTGGAAGCCCCATTTTGCGGTTACGATATGATATTTGTTAGGACCGTATTTCTCAATACCGTATTTTCTTGCCATCTTGATCATAGCCTCATTGGCCTCTGTTCCTGAATTCTGGAAGAAGATCTTGTCCATCCCGATGGTCTCACATACTTTTTCTGCCAGGAGTGCCTGGGGAATGGTATAAGGATAATTGAAGGTATGCATGATATCCCCAACCTGATCACGGACAGCCTCAACCACCTTCTCATTACAGTTACCGGCACTGTTTACCGCAATACCTGCATAAAAATCCAGGTAGGGAGTTCCCTTCTCATCATAGATATACATGTCCTTGGCAGTCTCCGCCAGGAAATCAAAACGCTCATAGGTTTCGATCATGTACTTATTTACTTTCTCCTTAATCTCCTCAAATGTCAGTCCCGTATCTTTAAGTCTCATTCTGTCTTCCTCCTTAATTCTTATTTCAAGGCCGAGTCCCGGTTTTGGTTTTCCCTGAAAGGATTTCCCATAACAAGAGAAAAAGGCCCCACCAAATATTGATGACGCCTTTGCCCTGCTTTTATATTGTTTTCTGATCCGATTCCCACCGGACAGGTGAAAACCAGTACGGATGAAAGCATATCATCTGATTCCGATTAAGTCAATAACGCAGAATGAGATTGATTACTTTGATCCTGATTTTGAATTTTTAAATAGTTAAAACTTCATTTTTATGCTTAAAATTTGATTATTATATCATTATTTGAATTATTTTTATTGATTCAATTCTTGTTTGTCTTCATTTTTCTATTTTTCAACCATAAGGAAATGTCCTGAAAGCACCCGCCACAAGGCACAGCCCCCTCTTTGATTCTTCTGCCGGTCACCTTTATGGAAACTTCCTATTGATTTTTCCCCAGTCATGGTAGTATACTATATCTAGTAAAAGCAAAGGCGCTTGAACCTGGAAAGGCTCAGGCGCTTTTTTTCATGTAAATCCAATTATAAAATAAATTCTATGCAGCTGGCTGGAGGCAGCCACCGCAGTCCTTTTCCCAGGCCGGACCCGGCAGTGTGCCCGGGGATTAGTATAAATACTTCAAGCTCCCAAGAAAGGCAGGTAACTTATGTCAAAAATAACCATGGAAAGAAGAAAAGAAATACTGCACCTGCTTAAGGCTGAAGGGCAGATGTCTGTCGAAGACCTGGCCCGTTCTGTCTTTGTCAGTGTCCCGACAATCCGCCGTGACCTGGCAGTCCTGACTGAAAAAGGTTCTGTCAAGCGGACCCATGGTATGGTATCCTACGCCCAGCCTGATCTGAATATCTGGCCCTTTGACACTAAAGCCAAACGGCAGCTGAAAGAAAAACAGCTGATCGGCCGGCTGGCAGCAGGCCTGCTTAAGGACAAGGATTCCATCTTTCTTGGCTCTGGCAGTACCTGTTATTATATGGCCAAGGAAATCAATTCTGACAAAAGACTGACCATTTTAAGCAATAGTCTTCCGGTCTTTGACCTCCTGGGCAAAAACCGCAGGATATTCCTGGAATGCCCCTGCGGCAGGTATGATGCGGGCCTGGCCAGCATCCTGGGTGCTGAAACCATCCGCCATATAGAAAAAAGAAATGCCCGCTACTACTTTCTGTCCTGCGATGGCATCGACACGGACAAGGGAATCACCAGCAATTCCCCCGAAGACCTCTCTGTCAAACAGGCCTTCCAGCGCCAGGCAGACCAGACCATCCTGCTTATGGACCACTCGAAAATATCCCAGGTAAAATATTATTTCTCCTTCCATCTCCACGATATCGATGTCCTGATTTCCGACCGCCCCCTCCCGGACCGGCTCCAGGAAAAATGCAGCGACTACGGCATCCGGGTCATCACTGGCCCCGAATAAGGGCATTAAATAAGGGCATTTGCCTAAAACATTTGCCTAAAACATTTGCCCAAA